>NZ_JBJJLC010000026.1:0-39707 GCF_045449855.1 Marinobacter alkalisoli
AGCGACGTTTTTAAAAAAGACTCCCCCCTCCGCCGCCACCCCCAAAGCTCAGTAAGACAGTCATCAGAAGAGCACCGTCATGACCAGGAAACCCGCAGTGAAACGCAAAGAAAGCATGGCCGACCGGGTATACGAAGCCCTGAAGGATGACATCTTTGAGTTTCGATTGATCCCCGGAGACAAATTCAGCGAAGGCGATGTAGGAACCAGACTGAGCGCCAGCCGAACGCCCGTACGTGAAGCACTGTATCGATTGCAGCGGGAAGGTTATGTCGAAGTCCTGTTTCGTAGCGGCTGGCAGGTAAAGCCGTTTGATTTTCAGCAGGTCGAAGAACTGTATGACCTGAGGATTACGCTGGAACGGGCCGCCATGCATAAGATCTGTGCTCTGGACGAACAACCGCAGGCAGTGCGGACACTGACAGCTATCTGGAACCCGGATCATCCCTCAGAGCGTGCTGTCGGCAGCACCGTTCGGGCATTGGACGAGAGTTTTCACTGCGATCTGGTCGCTGCCGCCGGCAACCGGGAAATGACCCGTATTCATCGGGAGATCACCGACCGGCTAAGAATCATCCGCCGGCTGGATTTCACCCGGGACGATCGGGTGGATGCAACCTACGAAGAACACTCAGAGATTCTAGCGGCCATTCGCGCGGGCGACGCCACCGTCGCCGCGGACAAACTGACCCAGCACATTCGCACCTCCCAAAAGGCCGTTCGCGAAATCACCATGGAGCGAATCCGGGAGGCAGCAGAAGTCCATCGGGGCGGGCAAAAAATTGCCCCGGAAGGCGCGTAAATACTGAACTCCGGTTCATTTTCAGCCCCGCTCCATGAGCTTACAAATCTGTAAGAAATATCGCACAGGAGCGGGAGCGAATCTCCGGTTTGTACAAACCCCATCCCCTGTAGAATGACAACTGTCAGGGATGACAAGCCAGCAGGGAAGTTGGTACAGGGATGATAACTCCACGGATCAGGAGTTGCCCAGGGAGACGGGCATACAGGGACGACCACCAGGGATGAAGCACACAGGAAGTGTGCAGCCTGAAGGATCAGGCGGGGGTCAGACACGGATTGGGGGCCACATGGAATGTGGTCCTGTTCCGTGCACTTATTATACCTTCCAGTTTTTGCTCACCTGCAACAATCGTCCACCAAACGAACTTCTCTGCTGGCTGCGTTCTGGCACCTAACCATAACGATAGTATTCAGACTCAGGAGTTCAAATCCATGAAACGCACCCCGATGATTGCCACACTGGTACTGCTGTTCAGCCTGATCACAGGCTTCGCCCACGCCGAACCCACGGCAATCAACATCAACACGGCAGACATCGAAACCCTGGCCAACCTCAATGGCATTGGTCAAAGCAAGGCAGAAGCCATCGTCGCCTACCGCGAAGCCAACGGCCCTTTCCAGACGGCCGATGATCTGGTTAACGTCAAAGGCATTGGTGAAGTCACCGTCGAGAAGAACGCTGACAGCCTCACCGTCAAGTAACGCTGTCCGGGCGGAGCCAACCAGGTTCCGCCCCTCCTTTCTGGCATCGCCGCCAACGCACTGTTAACCTCTCGCCCTGCTGACAACGGAGTGTGGGAGCGCGCGTGGTGGTTACCCGATGATTCATGGTGCAATACTGATCGCCCTGGCGGCCTTGTTATGGGCGACAACCAGCATTGTGGCGAAATTTCTGTTTAACGGAACGGAGCTGCAGGCCATTACCCTGGGGTTCCTGCGTTTGGTGGTCGCGCTGCCGCTTTTCTATGCTTTGATGCGCCGTGAACAGCGGGAACTGGCGGGCACGACATCGGCTATTTCACTCCGTAACCTGACCATGAAAGCCCTGATTCCTCTGGCGGCGCTGGGTTTATTCCAGGCGTTCTACCAGGGCAGTTACCTGCTGGCGGTTGATCTGACCGGGGCTGGCATTGCCACGCTGATTGCTTTGTGTCTGCCACCGGTGCTGGTGGCCATTATGGCAGCACCACTGCTGGGCGAGCGCCCGGGGCTGGTGACGGTGCTGGCGCTGATCGCGGCGATCATGGGTACCGGCATGTTGGTGATCAGCGATATGGACACCACGGGCCAGCTGCGCCTGGCCGGCATCCTGATGGCCCTGCTGGCCGCTGTGGTGTACACCGGTTTCACCCTCACCAGCCGCTACAACTCCGCCGGCACGCCGGTGTTTACCACTGCGTTTATCTGTTTCCTGACCGCTGCGTTGATTCTGTTGCCCGTGGTAGCACTGACGGGCGGCTTTACCGGGCTGGCCACTCTGGAGCCCAGGCACTGGCTGATGGTGGCGTACATCGGCGTGGTGCCAACCTGTATCGGCTACGTCTGTTTCTTTTCCGGCATGAAAACCACACCGGCGACCCTGTCCAGCATCATCGTGACGCTGGAGCCGCTGTTTGTGGCGCTGCTGGCGTGGTTGATTCTCGGGGAGGTACTCGGGGTGATCGGTATCGCGGGGGCGCTGATTCTTACCACTGCGGTGATCGTGGCTTCCAGGAGCAACGCCGGGAAGGCTCCCGGCACCGCCAACGCTGACTGATCAGCTTTCCTTACGCTGTTTCTCCAGCATGTTCGGTTGCAGGATTTCGATCCAGTAGCCGTCCGGGTCCTTGATAAACGCCAGGCCCTTCATCTTGCCGTCGTCCGGCTTTTTCACAAACTCCACATCAAGCTGCTCCAAGCGATCGCAAGCAGCGTAGACATCCGGCACCGCGACACCGATGTGGCCAAAGCCCTGGGGCTCGTCGTTGCCATTGTGGTAGCCAAAGTCCTGGTCATCTTCGGTGCCCCAGTTATGGGTCAGCTCGAGCATGGCTTCGCGGCCGAAGATAAAGGTGGTTCTGTGGGCGTCGTCCGTGGGCACGGTGTTGGCCTGGCGGTCGTCCAGGTAGGCCAGGAAATACAGGGTGAATTTCATTTCCGGGAAATCGAGCTTCCGAACCAGGCGCATGCCCATGACGCGGGTATAAAAGTCCATTGAGCGCTGGGGGTCTTTGATGCGCATCATGGTCTGGTTGAACACGTAGCCTTCGGTTTCGGGCACGGGTGCTTCGTGCAGACCTGGGGCTTGTTCGAAGTGCTTGGGCATGGGGTGCTCCCTTTTATGCGTTCAGGATTCAGACATTAAACAGGTCGCCGTTCAGGCGGTCACTGAACCCGATGATAAAGCGTTCAGGGCAGGCTTCCAATCACGGACCGGCTTGGTCCATGTTTTAGATGCCTGCTCCAAGCCCAGCGTAATCCTGTTCCTCCCCATAGGGAACTAGCATCACCGGCACCCCATTCAACACCGCGTTGCCTGACAGTTCGTCCACAAACTGCTCATCGGTGATGTCGTTGATGCTGATGCCCGGGCTGGCCTGGGCGGTGCTGATGCGCATGCCGGGGCGGTGATGGCCCCAGCCGTGGGGCAAGCTGACCACCCCGGGCATGATGTCGTCGGTCACCTTGACGGTCACCACCAACTCACCCTTGCGCGACACCAGGCGCGCCTGGTCCCGGTTGCCCAAGCCATGGGCGGCGGCATCGTCCGGGTGCAGGAACAGCGCGCAGCGGTCCTTGCCCTTCACCAGCCGGTAGCTGTTGTGCATCCAGGAGTTGTTGGTGCGCAGGTCGCGGCGGCCGATCAACAGCAGGCCGGGCTTGCTGGTCGCATCGCCAAAGCGCTTGCACAGGCGGTCCAGGTCGCCCATCAACACCGGTGGCGCCAGGTCGATCTTCTTGTCTTTGGTGAACAGGCGGCCCGGCAGCGTCGGCTTCAGCGGCCCCAGGTCCATGCCGTGAGGTTGGGCCTTGAGCCTGGCCAGGGTGAGCCCCTTGCGGGCAAAGGGGTTGAGCCTGGTCAGCAACTTGCCGCCGTCGCCGTAGGCACCCTTGCGCAAAGACTGGTCGAGGATGCGCTGGGGCGTGAGCATGTCACCCAGGCGATCGTTGAGGCGGTACCTGAGCCGCTGTTTCAGGGGCTTGGTCGCCATCTTACGGCGCTCGATCCGCTTGCACAGGTCGGTGAAGATGTCCCAGTCGGAGCGGGTACCTTCCGGGTGCGCGAACAGGGGTTCGGCGTACTTGGCGGTGTTGCGCACCGCGAACAGGTTGAAGATCAGGTCGTACTGCGCGTGCTCCAGCGGCCCGGTGGGCGGCAGGATGATGTCGGCGTGACGGGTGGTCTCATTGAGGTAGAAATCCACCGACACCATGAAGTCCAGCTGCTCCAGCGCCTGTTCCAACTGCCGGCCGTTGGGGGAGGTCAGCACCGGATTGCCGGCCACGGTGACGAATGCCCGTATCTGGCCCTTGCCGGGCTCCAGCATTTCCTCAGCCATCACCGGCGCGGGGAATTCGCGGCCGAATTCCGGCAGGCCACGCACCCGGCTGCGGTAGCGGTCGAAGCCGCCACGCCCGGAAATCTTCAGCAGGTCCACCGCCGGGGTGGTGAACATCATGCCGCCTTCACGGTCGAAATTGCCGGTAAGGATATTGAGCAGACTGATCAACCAGTGGTTGAGGGCGCCGAACTCCTGGGTGGATATCCCCATGCGGCCATAACACACCGCCTTGTCCGCGCTGGCGTACTCGACGGCGATGCGTTCGATGTCCGCTTCGGCGATACCGGTTTGCTCGGCAATCCGCGCCAGCGGCATGCGGTTGAGCAGTACCGCGAGTTCGTCCCAGCCCCTGGACAGCTCCAGTAACCGGCCCGGATTGCCCAGCCGGCGCTCGATGATCACCTGCAACAGGCCCAGCAGGAACAGGGCGTCGGTGCCGGGTTTGATGAACTGGTGCTCGCTGACGTACAGCGCGGTTTCGGTGCGTCGGGGATCGATCAGCACGATCTTGCCGCCACGACCGGTGATGGCTTCCAGGCGACCTAGTACGTCCCCCGCGGACATCAGACTACCGTTGGAGGCGGCCGGGTTGGCCCCCAGCATCAGCATGTAGTCGGTGCGGTCGATGTCCGGAATGGTGAACAGCTGGCTGTGGCCGTACATCAGGTAAGACACCAACTGGTGAGGCATCTGATCCAGGGTGGAGGCGGAGAACAGGTTGCGGGTGCTCAGGGCCTTACGGAACCGGCCCATGGTCAGCATGATGCCCATGTTGTGTGAGGTGGGGTTGCCCCAGTAGGCCGCCACCGCGTCATTGCCATGCTCGGACTGGGTATCCACCAGGCGGCTGGCCACCTCCTCCAGGGCATCGTCCCAGGAGATCGGCAGCCACTGGTCGCCGACCCGCTTCATCGGCGTCTTCAGGCGCTCCGAATCATTGTGCAGATCCTGCAGGGCATAGCCCTTGGGGCAGATGTGGCCACGGCTGTGGTGGTCGTCCGGGTCACCGGCGATGGAGACAATCTTGTCACCCTGGTATTCAATCTTGATGCCGCACATGGCTTCGCACAGGGTGCAGGTGCGGAAGTGGGTCTTGACCTCTGCGGCCGGAATGGTCGCCGCTGTGTCCGCGGCTGCGGGCTTGGGGGTAACCTTAGCCGCAGTATCGGCCTTGGCCTCCGTGCGCCGGTTGCGAATGATGTCCAGCATACGTTCGACGTCGACTTCCTTGCGCCGGGGCCGGCCCTGGGGCTCACCCTGCTCGCGTTCGTGCGTATCAAGCAGCAGCCAGTCGTCGAAGGACACATAGTGGATGTCGCGTTCGGTCAGCAGGCCTGCCACATCCTGGCGCACGTCGGCAGTGGACGGTTGCTCGCCCGCCGCCAGATCCGCCACCAGCTGGGTCACGGTATCCACCGCGCACTGCTTGTTGCTGCCGATCACGCCGCTGGCGCCGCGCTTGATCCAGCCGGCGGCATACTCCCGTCCGGCCATCTCGTTCGGCTCGGCGTGGACACGACCGCCCTGGTTGGCGATCACGCCTCGGCCTTCATCGAATGCCACGCCTGCAATCGGCACGCCGCGGTAGCCGGTGGCGTTCACCACCAGGCCCACCGCCAGGTGCAATTGCTCGTCGGTGGCCTGGGCGGACACCGAACCCCTGCCGTTAGCCTGCAAGCTATTGCGCACGCCTTTCATCACGATAACGCGATCGCCCTCGCCCTCAAAGCCCGTGGGCGACACCTTGAACATGAAGCGGATGGTCTTGCCACCGTTCTTCGGCCGGGTCTGGGCCTCCTGCAGCAGCGTCATGTTGTGGCGGGCCTCGGTATTCAGCGGCTCGGCCAGTTCCGCCTCGCTGGCGGCGTCCAGCACCAGGTCGTCGGCAGCCACCTCGATGTCGACGCCGTTGGTGTCCAGCAACTGGCGCAGCTCCTTGGGGGTAAAGGCCGCCTGCACCGGGCCACGGCGTGCCACCAGGCAGACCTCGCGCACATTGCTGTGACGCAGGGCTTCCAGGGCGTAATCGGCGATATCCGTGCTCTCCAGTTCCTCGATGGGCATGGTGAGGATGCGGGCGATGTCCAGCGCCACGTTACCCATGCCCACCACAACGGCGGTCTCACCGGAGAGGTCGACCGCCAGGTTGCGGAAATCCGGGTGGCCGTTGTACCAGCCGACGAAGGTGGAGGCGCCCTGGATGTTGGCCAGGTCCGCGCCGGGCAGGCCCAGGTGACGGCTGACCGAGCCACCGGTGGCGTAGAGCACCGCATCGTACTGGGCCAGTAGGTCCTCCCGGGCCAGGTCCTTGCCGATCTCGACGTTGCCGAAGAAGCGCACCCTGGGCGAGCGCGCGGTCTTCTCGAAACTGCTGACCACCGATTTGATCTTCGGGTGGTCGGGGGCTACGCCGTAGCGCACCAGGCCGAAGGGCGTGGGCAGGCGCTCGAAGATATCCACCTCGGCGTTGGGGACTTGCTTGAGCATTTCCTCGGCGGCGTAGAAGCCCGAGGGTCCTGCTCCGATCACCGCCAGCCGGCGGGCCGTACCGCTGACAACCGCAGCCTTGCCGGGCACCGCGGCATCGTCGCTGTCATGGCTCTCGGTGATGGCCGGATACTCCCTGGCCTTCAGGGCATTGAGCTCGATATAGCCCTGCATTGCCTCCGGCACGGCGGATTCCGGGTAGATGGCGCGCACCGGGCACTCGGTCAGGCAGGCATTGCAGTCGATGCATACCTCGGGGTCGATGTAGAGCATGTCCGGGCCCTCGCGGAAGGCGTCCACCGGGCACACGTCCACGCATTGGGTATATTTATCACCTAGACAGGTTTCCGTTACGACATACGCCATGTTTGCTCTCCTGACCTTATTTCCCACCGCCCCGAAAACCGGATGGCAGCGCTGACCAATGGCAAATCTAATGGCTCGCCGTGCTTGTGTCTTGACAGAAGGGCATGCCATTTGACATTTTGTGCCAAGACCTTGGCTATCCGGGAAGTATCGTGTCAAAGGACGTCTACATATCCTGCGCGCTGGCTGAAACCCTGCGTGACTACATCGAGAAAAATGAACTGACGGCGCCTGATGTGCTGGACGCGCTGGCGCCCTATTCCAGCAGCCAGCGCATGCCGATCCTGCTGTTCTGGGGGTTGCTGGAGCGATTGCAGGCCCTGCATCCGGTGCCCGCCCTGGGCCTGCGCATCGGCCGCTGCGCCAAACCCCAGCATTTTGGTGTGGTGGGCTACCTGGCGGCGTCCTGCAGCAGCCTGGGCCAGGCCCTGATGCGCTACCGGCGGTTCCAGACTCTGCTGGTCAGCAACCTGGACGTGCAGGTGCACCAGCGGGGGAGTGTAATTCGCTACTGCTGGGGTAAAAATGAGGGAGAAGGCGAACAAGACACCACACCCCTGGCCAGCGAATTTGGCGTGGCGGCGTTCGTCAACCTGTACCAGGCGCTGATCGGCCAGGCCATTTCGCCCACCGCCATCGAGATCCCCTACGAGCGGCCCGCACAAGCGTCCATCTACGAGGTGCTGATGGGCTGCCCGGTGCGCTTCGAGGCACCCTGCCACGCGCTGGAAATGCCCGCCAGCCTGCTGGCAATGCGCATCACCACCAGCGACCCCTACCTGCGCGGACTGTTCGACCAGCAGGCCCAGGCCATGCTGGACCAGCAACCCAGACCCGACCGGTTCCTTGACGAACTGCAACAACAGATCGTGGCAGCCCTTCAGGATGGCGAGCCTTCCGCCGCCGCCCTGGCGGAACGGATGCAGTGTTCCCTGCGTTCGTTCTACCGCCAACTGGCAAGCCAGGGCCTGCGCTACCGGGCCCTGCTGGCGGATGTCCGCTTCAAACTGGCCCGCATGTACCTGGCCGACCCCCGGCTGTCCTCGGCGGAGATCGCCCTGCTGCTGGGGTATTCCGAGCAGAGCGCCTTCACCCGCGCCTTCCGCGGCTGGGCCGGCAGCACCCCGCAGGACTACCGTCGGCGGCTGTTGAAGGACTGAGCTATCCTCTATTGATAGTCGACGTCGTTTTTAGCCTCCTGCATTCTGGAACCCTTGCCATGGAAATCGCCCGCCGAACCAAGAGGTCCCCGTCTGCAACCGATTTCGGTCACCTGCAAGGTGTTTGGCGATCCCTGGGCTATGGCAAGGTGCTGCTGATCGAGGAAGACCAATTCACTTTTTTCGAGGAAACCGCGATCAGTTGCCTGCCGCTGTTCTCCGGGTCGCTCGATGAGTTGAGCGAGCGTTACGATACCCTGACGGTATCACCCGGCGGACAGGCCTTCAGCGCCCACCGGGCAACAGGGGTAACCCGCATCGGTTTTCGCCGCCTCAAGGCTCTGCCGGCAACCGTGGCCGATACCCGCGGCCGGAACCCGGAAGATCCGGAGTACAACTTCGAGGTGTTCTGGCACACTTTTGCGGAGCAATACGCTCTGTTCGACCTTAAGGGCGTGGACTGGCATCAGGCGTATCGGGATTTCCGCCCCAGGATCACACCGGGCTGTCACCCGGAGGTACTTTACGCCACCCTGGTGGCCATGCTTCACCTGCTGCGGGACGGCCACGTCCACCTGTACTCGTCCTGGGGCCAGTACAACTCCGGGCCCCTGCCCGCCCTCTTCAAGCGCCTGGACGACGAACTGGAGGCGGCCGACACCACCGAGGATGTCGCCAGCTACCTGGGCGGACTGCGTGCGTGGCTCCGCGAGGTGATTCGCAACGACTACCTGGGTGGCCAGGTCTACCAGGGCGGCAATCACCTGGTTGACTGGGGCCGCCTGAGCGACGACACCGGTTACCTCAACATCCGGGCGATGGCGGGCCAAAGCGGCAGGATCGGTTATCCGGCGGACGACCTGGCCGCCATCCACGCCCTGATGCAACAGGTGATGGCAGAGGTGGGCCGCCTGCCCAATCTGGTGGTGGATGTACGGGGTAACGGTGGCGGCTACGACGGGGTGGCGCTCTGCTTCGCCTCCTACCTGATGGACCGGAAACGCCTGGCCTTCACCAAGTCCGCCCGGCAGGGCAACGGGTACACCGGCCGGCAGGCGATCCATGTGGCACCTGCCACCGCCGGGACCTATCGTGGGAACCTGTTCGTGCTGACCAGCGAGCTCACCGCCAGCGCCGCTGAGATTTTCGTGCTTGCGCTACTGCAACATCCACGCGTGACGCTGATGGGCGAGCCCACCCAGGGCATCCTTTCAGACACCCTGGAGCGCAACCTGCCTAACGGCTGGGAACTGACCCTGTCGAACGAGATCTACCGGGCGTCTGATGGAGAGATCTACGAAAATACGGGCATCCCGCCGCACATTCGCCTGAGGTTCCTGGATCGCTGTGGCCGGGAAGCCGGCCGGGACCCGATGTTGGACCGCGTGCTGATCATGTAGCGGCATGGCCCATCTCTTTAGGGAGTTCGGCATTCCCCTACGTCTTCACTGATCCTTGGGGCCTTTCTCTTCTTTATCGGCAATAAATGTTTCCCGTTTGAGGCCGTACTTCTGCATCTTCTCGTTCAGCGTTCGGCGGGGCAGATCCAGCACCTCCATTACCATTTTTATGTTGCCATGGTGGTGCCTCAGCTCGGCACTGATCAGGGCCTTTTCGACCTGTTCCAGGCGGTCACTGAGTGACCCTTCTCCCGAAAACACGGTTGATCGGTTGCTCAGCCCGAGTTGAAGCAGGTCAGATACCGAAATGCCATTGAAACTTCTGGTGAGCAGATAACGTTCAGCCGTGTGCTTGAGCTCGCGGACGTTGCCGGGCCATTGGTGCAGTTCCAGGGCCAGGACGTCCTCGTAGTTGAGTGCGGGCACCTCCAACTGGTTGTTCCTGCCCGCTTCCCGCAGGAAGTGGCCGAACAGGGCCGGCACGTCGTCAATGCGATCCCGCAGGGCTGGCAGATAGATGTCTGCAACCATCAGCCGGTAATACAGGTCCTCCCGAAAATGCCCCGCCCTGGCGGCTTCCCGCAGGTCTTCCTTGGTGGCTGAAATAATCCGGACATTGATCGGGATGGGCGCATGGGAGCCTACCCGTACCACTTCCCGCTCCTGCAACACCCTCAGTAACTTGATCTGGAACGACATCGGCATGCTTTCGATTTCATCGAGAAACAGGGTGCCCTCGTGGGCCGCTTCGAAATAGCCAATACGTCGTTTCTGGGCGCCGGTAAACGCACCCGCTTCGTGGCCAAACAGTTCGCTTTCCAGCAGGCTTTCCGGTATGGCCCCCACATTGATGGCCACAAACGGCTGGTCACGGCGGATACTCAGGGCATGAAGGCTTCGCGCCACCAGCTCCTTGCCGGTGCCGGTTTCCCCGGAAATAACCACATCGGCGTTGACCCTGGCCAGCGCCTGCACGTGCTGCCGGAGGGTTTGCGTGGGCACCGATTCACCAATGATTACCGAGGCCAGCCACTCTCCTTCCCTGGCGGTTGCATGCTGGGGCTGGGTGGCCAGGGTGACCTGCCGTTGCTGGCACGCGCGCTTGATCAGCTCAACCAGGCGGTCCTGCTTGTAGGGCTTCTCGATAAAATCGTAGGCGCCCAGTTTCATGGCCTCGACGGCCTGGGCGATGCCCCCGTGACCGGTGATCAGTATCACCGGAATACCCGGGTCAACCGCCTGCAGCAGGCTCATGCCGTCCATGCCGGGCATTCGAATATCACTGACGACAACGCCTCGAAAGTCGGCGGTCAACGTTGGTAACGCATCGCGGGCATCGCTGAAGGTGGTTACCTGGATGTCCGCCAGCGTCAGTATTTGCTCCAATGACTCCAGCACAGTGGGCTCATCATCAATAACCACGGCGTGTGTTATGTCTTTCATGAATGACTCTCCCGTTTTCCGTTACTGGTAATAGGCAGGATCAAAGAGAAACACGTGCCCTTGCCAGGACGACTGCTGACGGTTAAATCCGCGCCTATGTCACAAGCCAGGCTGTAGCTGATCGCCAACCCCAGGCCAAGTCCCTTTCCCATCGGTTTTGTTGTGAAAAAAGGTTCAAAAACATGGCCCAACTGTTCGTCGGTCATTCCGGGCCCGTTGTCTTCAATACTCAGGGAGACCTTCCCGGGAGCAACTTCCAGCTCGGTCAGACGAATATCGATACGGGCGTCGGCCTGGCCGGCCAGCGCGTCCACGGCGTTGGTCAGCAAATTAACGACGATTTGCTCAAGCACCATCGCATTGGCCCGCACCTGATAGTCCCGTGTCAATGCAAGACGGCACTCAACCTGCTCGCTTTCAAGCCTTGGCCCCAATAACTCCAGGGCATAGTTGACCGGGGCCTGCAGCGAGACAAAGGCACTGCCGGTATTACGCTTGCCGGAGAATATCCGCAGCTGGCGGGAAAGCTTCGAGAGGCGTGCCACCAGGTCCTCGATCTTGAGGAAATTCTCGTTAACCGATTCGATCTTGTTTCGTGCCAACAGCACCTGGCTGCTGGCAACGAAATTCGACAAAGCAGTGATCGGCTGGTTGATTTCATGGGCAATAGCCGCCGACATCCGCCCCAACGCCGCCAGCTTCTGATTCTGCGCCAACTCGGCCTGGGCCTCTTCCAGGTCCCGCGTACGTTCCTGAACCCGGCGCTCCAGCGCTTTGTTTGCTTCCTGGAGCGCCTGCTGTGCTGCCGTCAATTCCGTTACGTCCTGAACCGTGAGGATAAACTCGTTGTGCTCGCCCGAGCGGATCGGGTTCAGTGTGTACAGAATCGGAAAGCGGTTTCCATCAGAACTTACACCCTCGGCCCGCCAGGAGCCATTCCCTGCCTCTTCCGGATGCCATGGTTGAATAAGCTCGGAGGGATCACGGAAGGTGTCTTCCGTGCCCAGTTTGAACAGGTTGCGGGCGCGCTCGTTCAGGAACAGGGGCTTGAAGTTGTCATCCAGGTTGAGCAGGCCGACGTCGGTATTCTGGATGATGGCGCGCTGGTGTGATTCACGCTCGGCCGTCAGGCGGGCCAGCGCGTTCTGGGCGTGGGTCCGGCGGCGGCGCTCGCGATAGAACAGGCTGCCTACAGCAAGGCCGGCGTAGAGCAGGATAATCAGAGTCTGCTTCCACTGTACCTGGGCTTTCACTTCGGCCAGCGGTATCCGGTGGTGCATTTGCCATGGATAGTCCGGAATTGGCGACCCGAACACCAACTGGGGCCCGGCGGAATCAAGGTGAAACGTGGACCAGTCATCCGATTGCCATTCGGTCACCCGCCTCAGGGGGTTTATCGGGCCGCTGCCGTATTGACGGGTTTGGGCCAGTTCAGACTTCACCTCGTCCGACAGTGGCTCCAGCGTGGAGTAATGCCACTTCGCGGAAGAGGCCAGAAAAATAATGGATCTCTTGTCTGTGACCCACACTGCGTCGCCGGATGCCTGCCAGCTCTGTTCCAGTTTTCGAAGATCTATCTTTACAACGATAACGCCCAGCGTCTTCCCGGCCTCAGAAGAGACCGGAGCCGACAGAAACAGCCCTGGAATGCCCGACGTCGCTCCGACGGCAAAGTAGAATCCGGGGACGCCATCCAACGCGTCGCGAAAGTACGGGCGGTACCCATAATTCATACCCACGAAACTGTCTTCCGTGGCGTAGTTGCTGGAATAGTGGGTTGTGCCATCCGCGTCCATCAGGAAAATCTCGTCTGACCCGGCCGTGCGGTTGATCTGTTCAAGTAACCGGGATATCGATACACCGTCTGATGACGATGCCTTCTCGTCCTCAAGAATGCCCAGGCTGCTGACGATGCGTGGATCGGAGGCCAGAACCCGGGGCAGGTACAGGTGACGGTCGATGGTGGCCAGCAGCGAGGTTTTATACGCACCCAGACGTTGCAGCGAGTCGACTTTGGCCTGATTGATCTCATAGCGCATCAGCCACGGATGGGTGACGACAAGCGCCAGAACCAGTGAAAATAACCCGACAAACAACCAGAACGGCAAGGACCGAAAGTAAGGATAATGGCGACGCAAAGGCTGATTACCTGAAGGCATGGAATTATTGTTCTTGATGTCGTTGGTTGATCAGATTACCACAGCCTGATCATGCCAATCCCGGGATCACACATCACCCCGGGACTGGCAGCTTTCTTTCCGTCTGAGCAATCAGAATTTAAGCCGGCCACCCACCAGCACGGTATCGACATCATCAAAATCGGCACCGCTGCGATCCAGTGAATGGGTGTTGTAGCCTGCGTAGGCCTCGAACCAGTTGATGGGCGTGAAGACATAGCCAACGCCCACGGTCTCGGCCGAGTCACCTTCCTGCACACGGTCCTCTGTTTGTGCGTAGTGGATGTCGAAGGCATGCCTGCCAACCTTGTAACCCAGCTTGCCCAGATAAAAATCCGCGTCCGGATTGGCATCGTTGTCGTCGCTGGTGGTGGAATAGGCACCGGTCAGGTTGATACCGCTGTCATGCAGCCAGGACAGGGAGCCGCCCAATGTGGTGAAGTCCCCGGTTTGCCCGCCGCTGTCCTTGGTCGAGTAGCCAAGCGCACCAATGATCTTGCCGCCGAGATTGCCGGAGAAACGCAGCCCCAGTTCGGTCACATCATCGTTGCCCTTGATGCCCTGGCTGATTGAAGGCTGCAGGCTCCCCAGGGCGGGCAGGTCGTATCTCAGACGGCTGTACCGACTCTCAAAATCCTGGTCGCTCATGGCGGAGGCAAGGCTTACACGGGTGTTTGCGGATTCGTCCAGAAACTCCAGGCCGCCGCCAACCAGGGCCGGGTTGGTCCATGAAATAACCAGCGTTCCTGAAAGATCCCTTTCGATATTCCCGTTCGCTGCGCCGTCGCCCTGGCCAAGAGAGACTTTTCCGAACCCACCGGAGACAAACACGTTTAACTGGCGTTCGTTGAATTCACCACTGATTGACCGTTGCTCCAGTGTCACACTGTTGGACGGATTCTGCTGATATTCAAGCTCTACATGGGCACCAATGGTCAGATCGGTTTCATCAAGATCGCCTGCCAGTTTGGCACCGATACGGCTTCCACTGTTGTCGTTGTCGACGATGAAGTGTTCACTGCCGTCACCACTATCCCCCGCCAGCACACCATAGTTCAGCTGTCCGTAGACATCGGCGGACACGTTCGACACCGTTGCCTGGGCAAGGGCATTGGATGCAGAGAAACCACAAATAACAAACGCAGCACATGTCACCAGTGTTTTTTGTTTTTTCATTTCAATAATCCTTAGCTTTATAGTGATTGTTAGTTCAGCGATTCGTATTGAAGCGATACCTGTAGCGTTTACTTTTTTAACTGTGTGAAACCCCCTTGCCATCGGCTGTATCGTTGTTGTCTATGGCGCTGCCCTGCCCCTCCAGGCGTTGGTGACGTTGCAGATAATTCAGTGCCAGCAACGCCACCATCGTCACGACTCCCGCTACTTCTGCGTAAAAGTCCGGATAAAAAATCGCTATGACCGACCCGCTCAAGGCAATCCGCATCCACAGCTTCATACTGGTAAACAGGAAGCCCTCAAGCGCCGCCGCAAAGGCGGCCAGGGCAAGTATGGCGATGAACCCATTCCACAAAACCAGGGGTAACGGCCCGCCTTCTATGATTACGGGGTTGAACACCATGAACAGAGGAATGAGGTAGAGCCCCTTGGCGTACTTCCAGGCCTGGACACTGGTCTCCATGGTTTTACTGCCAGCGATTGCGGCCGCCGCAAAGGCTGCCAGCGCCACAGGCGGAGTGACGTTGGAATCCTGGGAGTACCAGAACACCAGCAGGTGCGCCACCAACAGCGGGATACCGAACTCATTGGTCAACGCCGGCCCGACAAGCACGATCAACACGATGTAGCTGGCGGTAACCGGCAACCCCAGCCCGAGGATCAGGCTCGCTATGACCACCAGGAACAGCGCCATCAGGATATTGCCGTCGGCAAACGCGATCATCATTGAGGAGAACTTCAGGCCCAGCCCGGTCAGGCCGACGACGGCAACCACGATGCCGGCAATAGCGCAGGCGATGCTGACGGGAACCGCGTTACGCGCACCAAGCTCCAGCCCCTGCAAAAGCTTCACAACACCTTCCCGAAGCGCATGCCTGAGGGCTTTGCCAAGCTGATTCTCTGCTCTGCCTTTTCTGTACGCGACGCAAAGACCGTTCAGCCCGGCAATCCCGATAATTCCGACCACGGCATAGAAGCCGACACGCATGGGAGAGATACCCATAACCAGCAGGTACACCAACAGGATGAGCGGCAACAGGAAATACCAGCCAGTGGCCATTACATCCTTGACCTGGGGCAAATCGCTGGCGGGTAGGCCTTTCATACCCTGCTTCACGGCACAAATATGGACAAGCAGGTACACCGTGGCGAAGTAAAGCAGGGCGGGAAATACGCTGACTTTGACAATATCCAGGTACGGTACCCGGGTGTATTCAGCAATCAGGAAGGCCCCGGCGCCCATCAGGGGAGGCATGATCTGACCACCGGTACTGGCAGCGGCTTCGATGCCACCGGCCTGGGCGGGACGAAAGCCCAGCTTTTTCATCAGTGGGATGGTAAACGCGCCAGTGGTGACCACGTTCGCTATGGAACTGCCGGAGATCGAGCCCATACTGGCCGACGCCAATACCGCCGCCTTGGCTGGGCCGCCGCGCTGACGACCTGTAGCGGCAAAGGCCAGGTCGATAAAGAAGCGGCCAGCTCCGGTGACTTCCAGCATGGCGCCGAACAGCACAAAGATGAAAACGAACGTTGCCGCGACACCGAGAGGCAAGCCGAAAATGCCCTCCTGCCCCAGAAACAGCTGGGCGCCGATACGGTCCAGGGAATAACCGCGATGGCTGAGGATGCCTGGCAACCATTCCCCCAGTTCAGACAGCGACCCACGCTGGCCGCTCATCGCGTAAACGATGGCTACAACGCCGATTACGGTGAGGCCAGTGCCCACTGCACGTCGACTGGCCTCCAGCAAGGTGATGGTGCATACCCAGGCCATGACAATGTCGGTCTGGTTCCAGAACCCAGCCCTGCCAGTAATCTCGTCAAGGAACCAGACCAGGTAAAAGCCGGATGCCGCAGAGGCCCCCAACAGGCAGGTGTCGATCAGTGCTTCTATCTTTCCTCGAGCCTTACCGGGGCGCGGCCCGAACAGCAGGAAACACAACATCATCACCAGCGTCAGGTGAATACCCCGCTGGTAGAATAATCCGAGGGGCTGGATACCCGCACTGTAGAGCTGGAAAAGCGATAAGCCGATACCGATCAGGGCAATAAGCCAGAGCAGAGGCCAGGGCCCGCTCATTCTAGTCGGCTGCCAATCGCCATTGGTTTTCAGGTAAATGGCTGTTTGTTGACTCATTGGAATTCGTTTCCTTTATCCACCGCAGGCATCACTCGAATCTCCACGAGTGTGTCTGCCGCCAAACGACTGAGACTCACCAACCGGGAACCCGCCTCAATGCGGTGATTCACCGATATGGCACCTACGCGCAGCCAGAGGTGGTTGTTGGGTATGGGCACCTGCATATCGACGATGCGGTACCCGTGCTGGTCATCAGACGTCAATGTTCCGCGCCCGCTTGTGTAGCCAAGGCCGGCGGCGAAGTCTGGCGTGTGGCTGCTATCCAACATCAGCTGGCCCTCCTCGATCTGAAAGCAGTCGGTGACCGGGAATCCCTGGACTGAGTGATTCCAGACCAGGCACCATCGCCCTGAGTCGGGCAGCGCGATCCGGGTCAGCCTGGTCTGGTTGGAATCGAATACAGCCAGTTGCCAGGAAGCCTTGCTCTGGGCGCTGCCTGCCATGGGCATCAACACCCACAGCAGTGCTCCAGCCAGACAACAGATCCGGGAAGCCATGCGGCGACACATAATGGCTCTGAGCTCCCGGTTACTGACGCAGTTTGTCCGGTACCGTTGCGCCTATTTCCTCGTAATAGCGAATGGCGCCCGGATGAAGCGGAATGGGAGTGGACCCAAGGCTGAATTCCACAGTGGTGTCGTCAGCGGCCGGGTGAATGGCCCGCAGGTCTTCCACCTTTTCGAACAACAGCTTGGTGATCTGGTAAGCCAGTTCATCCGACATGGCGTTATTCACGGTGAGGACGTTCGGAATGCCAATCGTGGAGGTGGCCGCGTTCACACCTTCATAGGCACTCGCACGCAACTGGTAGGGCGCGAACACCGGGACTGCGTCTTGCGCATTGGCGACTTCGCTCTCGGAGAGGGATACCAGTGCGATGTCGCGGGTGTTGGCAAGACTGACAATGGAACTCGTTGGCGGGCCCACACTCCAGAAGCCGGCGTCGATGTCTCCATCACGCAGGGCGTCTGCGGATTCGTTAAAGTTCAGGCCCCGAACCTCAAAGTCATCGAAGCTCATCCCGTTCGATTCCAGCAGTGCTTTGGCATTGAGCTCGGTACCACTGCCAGGCGCGCCGACAGACACACGCTTGCCAGCCAGATCCGACAGCGACTGGATACCGGAATCGGCTAACGTGACGATCTGAACCGCATTGGGGTAGAGCGAGGCAATGGCCAGCACATCCAGCTCATTACCATTGAAGCGTTCGCTGCCGTTGTAGGCTTGATGCACTGTATCGGCCAGCGCGATGGCCAGGTCGGAATCCCCACGGTGGATCAGCCCCATGTTCTCAACCGACGCCCCCGTGACTTCAGCAACCGCGCGGTAACCTTCAACATGGCTGCTGATCAACTCTGCAAGTCCACCGCCGAGGGGGTAGTAGGTGCCGCCCGTGCCACCTGTTGCAATGGAGAGATTCGTATCCGCCTGGGCAGGAGAGATTCCAATCAGCGCGGTTGCGCCCAGTGCCAGAAATAATTTACGCATATTGCTCACCTCGTTTTTGTTTGAATAACGCCGGGACACGCAATTCCCGTTGACGTACCCGGAAGATTGCAGCTTGTATGCCAATCTCCAGAGGAGCGGAAACAGGGGGCTGCGGAGCAGTTCATGAGAGAGATGAGCAGAATGTCGCCGATTACGCGGAAAGGAGGTAAGCGGAATTTAGCCTATTGCCAACTACTGATTCTTCCCGTGATTAAGGTTAAGATCCAAGTGTTATTTCCCATGGCAATCATGATTTTAAATCATCAGGAACAGGCTCTAGTCAATGGATTTTCAGGTTCCCAACACCCTTGCCGAGCAAATAGCCAACTATCTCGCCGAGCGCATCATGACTGGCCAGATCCGGCCCGGTGAGCGGATTCATGAAGCCACCACCGCCACGGAACTGAAGGTCAGCCGGGCCTCGGTGAAAGAAGCGCTTTATACTCTGGAACGCTGGCATCTGGTTGAGATCACACCTCGCAAGGGGGCGTCGGCGACGCGACTGGATGCGGCCCATGCTTCCGAGTTGTATGACGTCTACATGCACCTGTTGTTAATGCTGGCAGCCAAGGTGTGTGAACGGTGGAAGGAAGACGACAAGTCACGGATGCTGGATGTCGTCGGGAATGTGATTGAGCAGATGAAAGAACCATCGGCCGATATTACAGCAATAGTGGAAGCCAGTTTCGAGGTGATGGAAGTCTGCTGTGACGTGGCAGGGAACCCCTACCTCACCGAAGCGCTCTCGAACTTCAAGCCAGCGGTCAGCCGTGCCTACTACCTGAGCGCGGAACGGTACCGCCAGGGCCTGGCCCAAACCAGCGAGTTCTTTACCCAACTGCCACAGGCGGTTCTGGCACGGGATGCTGACAAGGCACAGTCTCTGATCCATGACTTTGCCGAACACCAGAAAGCCTTGATCCAGCAGGCGCTGGCCTCCTAGGCCGCAAACGAGCAGACGCCCGATGACCGACGCAACCGATGTCAGCTACTCGAAACGCTCCTCCTGGCGAAGACTGACGGCCTTCAGCCTGGCGTTTATCGCGCTGACGGCTATCGGCCTGTATGTCGTTTACGATCTGTTTGCCGAACGCAGCTTCAGTTTCGATTCCGACCTGTTGTCCGCGCAGATGCTGGTCGCTGTCGCTGGACTGCTGTTCATCTATTTTCTGTCCGACGGCTTGCGGTTGTACTTCACCCTGAAGGCACTTGGACATCAGATGCCCCTGGGGACAATGTTCCGCCTGGTGTTCCTCAATCTGTTCTTTTCCAACGTCACGCCCATGGCCACAGGGGGCGGGTTCGCACAGATCTGGTACCTGCATCACCATGGCGTGCCCGTCGGGCGGGCAACCGCTGCCACCACCATCCGGACGGTTCTGGCGGTCTTTTTCATATTCTCCCTGACACCGATTTTCCTGGTCACTCTGGATGCCCTTGATGGCGGGACTCTTGCTCGTAAAGTGGGTATGACGCTGGCCATTTTCGTGCTCATCTACCTGAGCTTTTTCACCGTTCTTTTGCTTCGTACCCATTGGCTGATCCGGCCGCTCAGCCATTTTCTGAAGAGACTCCATCACTTCCATCTGATCAGTGACGACCGCCACCGGCACTGGCAATTCAAGGCAAGACGGGAAATGCTCAGGTTTTCACACAGTTTCCGCGACTACCTCGGTGGCCGCCCCCTGTTTATCGGCCTGTCGGTTCTGTTCACCGCGATCTTCCTCCTCAGCCTGTTCAGCTTCCCTGCCCTGCTTAGCCATGGCCTGGGCTATGATGTGGACTACCTGATGTCCCTGGGGCTGCTGGTAGTGACCACGTTTATCATGTATTTCGCGCCAACCCCGGGTGCATCCGGCATCTCCGAGGGTGTCTTTGGCAGCTTCTTCCGGGATATTCTGTCAGGTAACCACCTGATTCTGGTGATTGTGAGCTGGCGCCTGCTGACCATCTATCTGGGCATGCTGATCGGCCTGGTGGTTCTCCAGAGGGAGCTGATCAAGAACCGCAGGACATCCGGATGACTTTCCGAAACCCGTTGAAATGGCTGTTTTACCTTTGCCTGGCGATCGTGCTCCTGCTGGTTGGCTATAAGGCCTACCTGAACCTGTTCCTGGAAGACTTTGACGGCATACATACCAAACAGGTGGAACGGATTCACCGGGACGTCCAGGAGGACACCCCCTTCAGTTTCGCTGTGGTTGGCAATATCAACAACTCCGTGGGCATCTTTGAAGACCGGATCATCCCGGAACTCAACCGCTCGGGCATCGACTTCATGGTGTCGGCGGGCAACGCCGTCAGCGGTGGCGGCGAGGACAAGTATCGCGCGCTGTACGGTTCCCTCAGCCATCTTGCGATCCCTTACCTGCTCACCTTTGGCGCTCATGAGTATGAGGAGTTTGGCAGTTTCCGTTTCTACGACCACTTCGGACCGCACTTCTACAGCATCCTGGCGGGCAACAGCCGGCTGATTTTTCTGGACAGCACCGGGAAAACCTCCTGGCAATGGCAGATGCGCTGGCTGGACGACCTGCTGAGCCAGGACACGTCCGCCACCAGGATCCTGTTCGTCGGCCACCCGCCGGTAGAGCCGGAAGTCGATGCGCCGTTTGACGAGCAGGAAGACTACCTGGCCCCGGATGAATTTCAGGAGGCGCTGCTACGCACGATAGAGGAACACAACATCGACCTTGTGTTCTCCGCCAACCTTTCCCTGTATTCGGACCGTCAGGTGGGAGATACCCGGTTTATCACCACCGGTGGCGCCGGTGGACTGATTCTCAACAATGACACCAGCTTCTACCATTTCGTGCGGGTGGACGTGAGTCCGTCCGGTGAGGTCAGCCACTCTCTCCAGCGACTGGAGGTGGGCCAGCATCCCATTCTCAAGCGCCTGGAAAGCCTCTGGTTTTTTATCTATTCGCTGCTCTACACCGGCTACCTCAACTTCATTCTCATCGTCACGATTTTTGCGGCCATTACCATCAAGCTCTATGGCGCCATCTTTGTCGGCAAGGACTACTATCCGGATTACGATCTGGACCCGACGCCCTGGCGGGAAAAGTCACTGAACGTGGCCATGTTTACCAATAACTACCTGCCATTTATTGGCGGGGTGCCGCTCTCTATCGAGCGGCTGCGGCGCGGCCTGGAGCACCTGGGCGACAAGTTGCTGGTGGTAGCGCCCAGCTACAAGGATCAGCCCGAGGCGGAAGAACAGGTACTGCGGGTGCCCTCATTGCTCGCCATGGGCCAGAAGCGGGAATTCCGGCTGGCAAATATTTTCCTGGCCCGCATCCGCAAGGGGGTGCGGTCTTTCCGTCCGGATATTATCCACCTGCACCACCCGTTCTGGCTGGGGTCCCTGGGGCTGTTCATGGCGCGGCGACTGAGTGTTCCGGCCATCTATACCTACCATACGCGGCTGGAGCATTACGCCCATTTCGTGCCCCTGCCCGGCATGCTGTTCCGCAACCTGATTTCCCATGCGTTGATCAAGCGATTTGCCAACAAGTGCGATGGGGTCATCGTTCCCACCTACTCCACGGAAGAATACCTGCGGATGATCGGGGTAAAGACGCCGACGTTTGTGCAGCCGACCGGCATCGAATATCAACGGTTCCAGCAGGTAAGCCCGGAGGATATCGAAAACCTGCGGCAGTCCCTGGGGCTGGGGGAAGAAAAGGTTTTTGTCAGCGTGTCCCGGCTCTCCAATGAGAAAAACATCGACTTCATGATAGAAGCGATTGACTCACTGCGGCAGCAGACGGACGTGCCGTTCCGTTTCCTGATGATCGGGGATGGCCATCAGCGCGACCGTTTGCAGGCGAAGATCCGGGATCTTGGTCTGGAACAGCACGTCACCCTGGTGGGCGCCGTGCCGCCGGAAGACATGGCGACCTGGTATCGGCTCGGGGATGCGTTTCTGTTTGCGTCCAAATCCGAAACCCAGGGCATGGTGATCCTGGAAGCCATGGCGGCCGGCCTGCCGGTTGTCGCGGTGCGCTCCAGCGGCATTGAAGACGTGGTCCGCGATGGATTCAACGGCTTCAAAACCCCGGAGAGACAGGACCAGTGGTGCGCTCAGGTGAAGCGCCTGCTGGAGGACGATGAGCTGAGACAGGAGCTGGCGGAACAGGCACTCGCTTTTGCCGGGGACTTTTCCGTGGAGCAGTTTGCCCGGGATGTCCACGATATCTACGCAACCACCCTGGCGCTGACGGCCAAGAAGCGACATCGCCCCGGTCGTGAGTAGAAATACGTTTCCACAGCACCCTCTGATCGATTTACACTGCAATCACGTATTTCCTGTGATGAATCACCACCGGGAGGCAACACGTGAGCGGCATACCAGTTGGGATCAGCACCTGTCTGCTGGGCAAGGAGGTTCGCCACGATGGCGGCCACAAGCATTCCCGTTATTGCACCCAGGTACTTTCGAAGCATTTTGAGTTCCGTTCCATCTGTCCGGAGCTGGAAGCCGGGATGGGCGTGCCACGCCCAGCCATTCACCTGCGGGAATACCCGGAGGGGCTGCGCCTGATTGAAACCAAAGGCACGGCTGACCACACCGACGCCATGCAGTCGTTCATTAATGAGGTGCTGCCATCACTGGCCCATCTTCGTGGTTACATCCTGATGGCCAAATCCCCCAGCTGCGGCATGGAACGCATCAAGGTTCACAACGGGGAAGGCCGGGTGGTGCATCGCGATGGTCGCGGCATGTTTGCCGAGGCGCTGATCAAGGCCTTTCCGCTGATGCCCGTGGAGGAAGAGGGCCGGCTGAACGATGACATGCTGCGGGAGAACTTCATCGAGCGGGTGTTCGCCTACGACGACTGGATGCAGAACGTGGCGGACGACAAGCTTTCACCCCAGGCGCTGATCGAGTTCCATACCCGCCATAAGTTTCAGTTACTGGCCCATTCGGAGCGCATCTACCGCCAGCTGGGTCCCATGCTGGGGGATCTGAAATCCGAGCCGCTGCCGGATCTCGCCGAGCGGTACATTCACGGTTTCATGGAAGCCATGAGCCAGAAAGTCAGCCGCGGCTCCCATGTGAATGCCATGCAACACCTGATGGGTTACCTGCGGGATTCGATGGCGGACGAGGACCGAAAGGTGCTGATGGAGCAGATTGACGCCTACCACCGTGGAGAGGTCCCACTGGTGGTTCCCATGACACTGCTGCGCATGGCGCAACGACGGGAACCGGTGAATTACCTTCACACCCAGCGTTATCTCACGCCTTACCCGGATGAGCTGGGGTTACGCAATAAGGTATAGTCGCCAATAAAAAACGGGCCCCGCGAGGCCCGTTTTTTTGTGCCCGGTATTCAGAAACCGTACAGCAGTGACACAGAGGTCTCAGTATCGGTCCTGTCGGAATCGGGCGGGGCATCGGACACATGCTTGACCCGGTAAGCGATCTTCAAGGAAAGATTACCGACGACGTTTGCCTGCAGCGACGTTTCCGATTCGGTGATGACGTTGTTCTCGTCCAGACCGATTTCCGAGCTCAGTTTCTGACGAAACAGGGCGTTCTCGGACAAGGCAAAGTCCAACTGCGCCGCCAGGCGGGCAATCGCCTCTTCTTCATTCCGGTTGCCATCTTCGTCCGGCTCTTCCAGCTTGTTGAAACGATAACCAACACCCGCTGACAGGTCGAGGAAGGATTCATCACCCCAACGCAGGATACGGTTACCGTAACCGGTGGTCGTGGACGACTGGAAGTCGTATCCGGAGAAACGATCGTCCTCGTAACCTCCGCGCAGGAACCAGTACTGGTGGTCGTCGAACTTGTAGTTGGTTTCCAGGTCTGCCCGGTAGCGTTCGGCCGTGGTCTCGTCTTCGGCCTCGGAATAGGCTGAACGGAAGTTACCGATGTTACGCCATTGGATGACTTCGTGGATCAGGCCAAGACGGCCGTTGACGTTGGTTTCCTCGGTGTTGCCCGTGGTCTTGAGCACACCCAGTTCCGCCTCGCCTTCCCAGTCTTTCGCATCTGCCGTCGCCAGGGGCGACATCAGAATCGCGGTAATGGCCGCCGCCTTTTTCAATCCCATGGAATCTCCTTGTTACGCGTTCGCGGATTTCCCGGCCTGCTCCCCCGCCAGACTCTTGCGGGCCTGACGTTCGCGCTCCGCTTTCTTGCGGGCCTTGCGCTCGGCGATCATACGGGCCGCCTCGCCGCCCACATGGGCTTCGCCACGCTCTTCCGCCAGGCGCATCTGCCGCTCACGCTCTGCAAACCGTGCTTTCTGTTCTTCCGTCAGTGACTCAATGCACTGATGGCAGCTCACACCCTGCTCGTACTCCGGGCGCTGCTTGTCTTCTTCGGTGATCGGCCGCCGGCAGGCATGGCACTGGTCGTATTCACCACGCTCAAGCTTGTGGTTGACGGTGACGCGATCATCGAAGACAAAACACTCGCCCTGCCAGAGGCTTTGTTCCTCCGGGACGTCTTCCAGATATTTCAGGATGCCACCCTGCAGGTGGTACACCTCTTCAAAGCCCTGCTCTTTCAAAAACGCCGTGGACTTTTCGCAGCGGATACCACCGGTGCAAAACATGGCGACCTTCTTGTGTCTGGAAGGGTCCAGATTCTGCTGCACATACTCGGGGAATTCACGGAAGGTTTCAGTGGCCGGATTGACGGCATTTTTGAACGTTCCGATCTCCACCTCGTACTGGTTGCGGGTGTCCACCAGAACTACGTCCGGATCGGAAATCAGATCATTCCAGTCTTTCGGCTGCACGTAGGTGCCGACGATGCGCTGGGGATCGATGCCATCGACCCCCATGGTGACGATCTCTTTCTTGAGCTTCACCTTGGTGCGCTTGAACGGCTGGATATCCACGAAGGATTCCTTGTAATCAATGCCGTCGAAACGCACATCGCTGCCCAGCCATCCCTTGATGGCATCAACACCTTCGCGGCTGCCGGCGATGGTGCCGTTGATGCCTTCCCGTGCCAGCAACAGGGTGCCGTGCACGTTCTTCGCCAGCATCAGGTCCAGCAGCGGCTGGCGAAGAGTTTTATAATCATTCAGTACTGCGAACTTGTAGAGCGCGCAGACAACAACGTCATTGCTCATGTTTTTCTCCTGCGGGCCGGACCGTAAATCCGGAGCATGTATTTGCATCCGCCTCCCGCACAACCAGGGTTACGGGAGGGGCGCAAATTTTAACCAACTGAGCGATGCGATCAAGTTAATCCTGTTTATTGTCCGCCAGCTCGCGCTCCACGACAGCGGATAACTGCCCCCAGCCGGGACGGGTCAGGCGGATATTATCGACCAGTACGGTCGGGGTGCTGGTCACCCGCAGCTGCATGGCCACCTGTCGGCTCTGCTCCACGGCTTCCTTGTGCAGTTCGGTGTTCATGCAGCGACGGAAACGGCGTTCTTCCAGACCCAGGTCGTTGGCGTAGCGGGTAAAGGTCGCCACCGGATCGCCCGATCCACTCCAATCGGTCTGCTTCTCAAACAGCTGGTCGTGCATGGGCCAGTAGGCATTCTGATCACCTGCGCATCTGGCCGCCTGGGCCGCAGGCATGGCGTTCTGATGCTGCTGCAGGGGCAGGTCAAAATAGACAAACCGCACCTGCCCGGATTCCACATACGCTTCTTTCAGCTGCTGGCTGGCATCGGAGAACCGACCACAGGCCGGACACTGGTAATCGGCGAACTCCCGAACAACCACCGGGGCTTCGGCATCACCCACGGAAACGCCGTAACGATCCAGCTCCGCCGGAAACGCATCGGCGTTCGAGGCGGCCACTGGCAACTCATCGGATGTCGGGTCCGGTGAGGCGGTGAGGAAGAACACGCCGATAATGGCGAGCACAACCACCAGGATCGAAGCACCCACAATCAGAGGTTTGCGACTATTGTCTTTCCTTGGCGGAGGGGTACCGGTTTCCTTGCGTCGTTTGGCTTCACCCATAAGAACTCCTTTTTATTCGTTAGTGTGTTATTGATTTTTCAAAGCCTGTGTTCAGGGATTGGTGAGCACGCTAAGATCCTTTATATCCTACAAAAGTTCCAACAAAAATTAAGGAATACTCATGGCACTGCCCGAATCTTTGAGGAATACGCTGTCCCTGCCCCTGATTGCCGCGCCCATGTTTCTGATCTCCGGCCCTGACCTGGCGCTGGCCTGCTGTAAGCGGGGCATTGTCGGAAGCTTTCCTGCACTGAACCAGCGTACCAGTGAGGGATGCGAGGAATGGCTGATTCAGATGAATCGGGAACTGGATACGTACAGTGAACAGCATCCGGATCAGCAGGTAGCGCCTTACGCGGTGAACCTGATCGTTCACAAAACCAATCCCCGCTGGCAGGCCGATCTGGAGCTGTGCGTCAAACATCAGGTGCCTATTGTCATCACCTCACTGGGAGCGGCAAGCCAGGTGGTGGATGCGGTACACAGCTACGGCGGTCTGGTTTTTCACGATGTCACTAACCAGAAGCACGCGCGCAAGGCCGCCGAAGCGGGCGTGGACGGTATTATCGCCGTAGCGGCCGGGGCCGGCGGCCATGCGGGTACCGTCAACCCGTTTGTGCTGGTGCATGAAATCCGCGAGGTGTTCGATGGCGCCATTATCCTCGCCGGTGGTTTGTCCCACGGTGAAGACCTGCTGGCAGCGCAGGCCATGGGCGCCGACCTGGCCTACATGGGCACCCGCTTTATCAATACGGAGGAATCCCAGGCGGAGGACGCCTATCGCAATATGATCATCGAAGCGGTATCGGCGGACATCATCCACACCCCGGTCGTATCCGGCATTCCGGCGAGTTTCATGCGTCAGAGTCTGGAAGCAGCAGGGTTTCCCATGGACAAACTCCAGCAGGCGGGCGAGATCAATTACGGCGAAAAGCTGAAGCCGATCGATGATGAAGCCAAGGCGTGGAAAACCGTATGGTCAGCGGGACAAGGGGTCAGCCAGATTCACGATGTGCCATCGGTGGAGGCACTGGTCGCCCGGTTGAGTGACGAGTATCACTCGGCCCGATCGGCGCTGTGCGGCTGACGCCCGGAGAACGAAAACGGGGCCAGTGAGGCCCCGTTCTAGTCCGGCATTCTGGTCAACCATCGCTATCGGAGTCTTCTTTCTCCAGCTCCACTTCTTCAGCGACAAAGTTTCCGCTGTTTGCAGGTTCCTCAGCATAATCCACTTCGATCAGTGGCCGCTCACCACTGTCAAAGTCCGCCTTAAGCTGATCCCGCTGAATGTCCTCAAACTCGGTTTCACCTTCAACCGCCCGTATCTGGACGCCCAGTACAGTGATGGTGGTGTCATCAATGGCTCCCAGACGCCCCGTAATTTCGAATTCATTGTCCAGGTCGTCCTCTTCTTCGCGTTCCACCTTGGTCGCCTCCAAAAACACCTCGCCGCCGTCCGTTGCCCGTTCAATGCCCTCCACTTCCACCTCAAAGGCACCGCTCAGGTCAGCCAGCCCAATCCGTTGGTCATCGTCGTCATCGGTGATGATGGTTAATGGCGTTACCTGAACCAGAACGCCCCCTACGAGGAAGGTGCTGGCACTGAAATCGATGGATGCCTGGTTGATACGCCCCTCGACTTCAGCGTTGGCGTCGCGGATCTCGATTTCCTCCGCCTCAACGCGACCGTCCGTCAGGAAGCTCCCTTCAACCTGGATCAGCAGGCCCGGTTGCAGGTCTGCGCTGGTCAGGCCATCTTCAAACACGTCATCGTCCGGGACCACCACAGTCAGGCCGTTGATGGTGAAGGTGCTGTCAGCGTCGTCAAACGCTGTGGCAACCGGCCCGGCAAACTCGATGTCGTCATCATCCCCACGTTGATAGCGACGGGTTTCATCGCGCTCGATATTGCTGGCAATCAGTCCGGTGTCTCCGCCAACGAAACCGATGCTGCCCTCCACTTCAACGACAAGCCCGGGGTCCCGGAGATCGCTTTCCGTCAAACCATTTCCGAAGGTGGTGGTATTGTCATATTCAACCGGGAAACCGTTGATCGAGAACCGGTTCAGGCTGACATTCACGGAGTTATCGTCAATCCGCCCCTCGATCTCAACGTCACCCGGAGAAGCATCCAGGGAGCCTACATAGCTTGCCCGATAGCGTCCGTCCGGATCCGGCAGGCGCCAACCGCTGACGCGGACGAAATCGCCGTCATCCAGGGTTTGCAGGGACTTGCCCCTGAACACGGTCTGCTTGTCTGCCACCACGGTCTGGCCGTATACCGTAAAGGTCACGCTTTCCCGGATACTGCTGTCATCAGGGTCAAGGGTTTCGGCCACAATGACAATTTCACCCCGGAAAGTATCATCGTATTCCACCCGCTCAGCGGTGCCTTCACCGTTGTTTCGCCACTCCCCATCAACCCGCAGGATCATGCCTTTATCGAGCTGACTTTCCGAGGTGATGCCATCATCACTGACCACGTTGCCATCGGTTTCAAAGCGGATGCCGTTGACAAACACGCTGCCGAAACCGGAGACCGGGCCCACGCTGGCACCGGTACCCCGGATGCCACCGTCGGCTACACCCAGAGAGTCGCCCCCGCCGCCTCCGCAGGCAGAAATCAACAAAACCGCGAGCGCGCCCGCAGATAGGTTGAGGTACCGGTACTTTGCTGTCGGTTTCATGAATTACTCTCCCTTACCGGCCTTCCGGGCCGGGGCAATGGCTATCGGATCTTCGAAATAAAAGATACTGATGCCGGTTCTCACCGGCTCCCCACTGTGGCCGTCATCCTTGTTCCCCGAAATATCGCGGTCATGGGGCCCCAGCCATCGGTCCAGTTGCTCAAGCAGTTGCTGTGACTGCTCGGCCGCATGTCGGCGCCACCGGGTCATAATCTCCGGTGGAATGTTGTTGTACGTCAGCGTTCTCTGGAACAGCGGCTGACTGCCGGATTCACCACTGACAAGGTTGTAATCAATGGTTGCCACAAGATCTGATACGTCCTCACCAAAGATTTCGAGCATGTCCTCGCTGTCTCCGGCCGGAATGTACGCACGCTGCTTCAGGACAAAGTGGCCCGATGGCTCATCAACAGAGACTACGCCCACCCGCAGAAGTTCATCCAGTACCGCGCGGGGCGGCATATCCCCGCTATAACGTTTTACCAGTTCACTGAAACTGAGTGGCCCATCGAAGGCCAGCAGTGCCGGATCGCCTTCGGGATTCTGGAATGCTGCATCGTGAACCCAGCCAGACACCACACGGGAGGCCCGGTTGGCATGGATGGCGATCGACTGGCCTGAATGCTCACCCGTCAGGATCTCGCGCTGGCGCTTCACCTCCTTGCGGGTCAGGCCGGTCATCACGGCCGCTCTGGAGTCCGTTGTTTTTTTCCGGTCATCGCCAAAATCCTCCAGGGCTGCGTCCACGTAGGCCCGCTTAACCAGATCCGCAAACTCCCCGAATGGGACGCCATTGCGGAGCAGCAGTCGGGCAAGCGGGCGAAGAATGCGGTACAGCGCCTGATGCAGGGGCTTGGTGTTGGAATGTTTCATCTTTGGGATTGTATTCCCATGGCTGCATCAAAACCAGAAGTGACCGGCCGGGGGCTTAACCCCGGCCTGCCTCCGGCATGATCAGTCGTCTTCCTCGATTTCATCGACGACATAATCACCACCACTGTTGCGGACGTAGTCCACTTCCACGTCACTGCCGACCTCGATACCGGAGAAATCGGCACTGCCCCGCAACATTTCCAGGCCCATGACGGTGATGGTGGTGCTGGACAGCGCCGTCACCCGACCGTCCATTTCGTAGCCATCATCGCCATCGTCTTCCCGCTCGACCTTGATGGCCTCCAGAAAGCCACCATCGTCTGAGCGCTGGCGGCCCTCGATTTCCAGGAAGTCCCCCACGTTCAGGCTTTCTATGTCCTGGGTGCGCATGGTGATGCGGTCGTCATCATCGTCGTCTTCAATCAGGGTTCCGCTGGTCAGTACGACACGCACACCGCTGACGATCAGACTTTCACTGTCGGGTTTTGACTCGATCACCCCCTCCAGTTCGGCGTCCCCGTCCCGCGGCTCGATTTCCTCGGCAATCAACAAACCATTACGGTACTCGCCTTCCACTTTTACCAGCAGGCCATTGGCCATGCCGCTTTCCCGAAGCCCATCATCAAACTCGGTGCTGCCGTTGATCTGCACCTGGATTCCGTTGATAAAGAATGTGCGGGCGCCAGCGTCAAATTCGTAAACGGTGCCGGCGACCTCCACGTCGTCATCGTCGTCGAACAGATCGTCCTCGTCGTCGATTTCCCGGGCAACCAGCACACCACCTTGCAGATTCCCCTCAACCTCAACGGCAATGCCATCGCGCAGGTCATCCCTGTTCAGGTCGTCGTCAAAGACGGCGCTGGTGTAGTCCACCGGAAAGCCATTGATGGTGAATGTCTGGGCGTCGGTATCGAGGTTCTCGACCACGCCCTCGATTTCCACTTCATTGTCATCATCGAAATCCAAGCCGATGGCCTTCACGCCAACGAAACTGGCGCGAAAGGAACCATCATCCAGTTGCCAGCCGCTGACGCGTACCCGATAGGTATCGGCAGCCACACCGTTGAGGTCCACCGGGCTCAGGCCCTTGAAAACGGTCTGACCATCGAGACGAACCGTCTGGCCTGCAACGATCAGCGCCCCGGTCTTTTCGACATCGTCCCATGTGGCGGACGTCAGGGGGCCGCGGATTGTGTCATCGTAATCAACGCGCTGCGCTTCACCCTCACCGCGATCGTCCCAACTGCCGCGAACCTTGAGGATCATGCCTTTTTCCAGTTGGGTTTCCCGCTCCACTCCATCGTCACTGGTGACGGAGCCATCGGTTCGGAAACGGGTACCGTTCACGTAGACGCTGCCAAAACCGGAGACCGGGCCCACACTGGAACCGCTGGAAGTGTCGGCACTGTCCGAACTGCCGGAACTACTGCCTCCACCGCCGCCACAGGCTGCCAACGCACCGACAAGCGCACCACTGATCGCGAATTTGATTGCTACAGACAAGGCATTACGTTTCATCTCGATTCTCCAGGCTTGTTTGTTGCTTTCCCGCAAGGCCATTCCGCCTCGCTCTCTTTAAATTTCTTTATTTGGGATATTTTTCCCAATCTATATTTTGGGAATTTATTCCCATTCTCGAAGAATGTCGAGTTTTTGATCATTAAGAATTTATGAACTTTTGAACCCGAACGCGTAAGCTCTCAACACACAGTCAGAAACAGGTGCGGAACCATGCTGGGATTTCTCAAAGGTGATCCGAAGAAAAAGCTGAAGAAGGCTTACGAAGACAAGCTCGCCAAGGCGCTCCACGCGCAACGCAACGGCGATTTGCGCACCCATGGCACGCTTATGGAAGAAGCTGAGAAAATCTACGCGGAGATACAGGCGCTGGAAAAGCGGGAGCAATAATAAAGGGGAAGGGAGTTACCACTCCCCCGTCAGCTGCCGCAGCTGCTGGTTGAGGCGATCCACCTCACGGCGCATCTGCTGAACTTCATCGAGCAGCTCAAGCGACATCGCCAGCCCGGGCAGGTTCATCTTCAGGTCCCGCTGTAACCGCTGCGCCTTGCGCAACCGTGCCAGTGCCGCCAGGTCAAATTCCCAGCGCCGTTCCTCCGGCACATCTTCGACCGGCGCAATGACACCATAGCTGACCAGTTTGATGACAAACTCGGCGTGGCACTCACCTCTCTCGCAAATTTCTGTCAGGGTCAGCGTCATTTGAGGCTCTTCCACCTCCACGGTATGAATCGGATCTTTCCTGGTCATTCCCTGCTCTCCCGCTTACACATGGAGTTTGCTACGCGGATTGAAGTGTTTCTCCGCCTCGGCCAGCTGCTGATAGAGCTTTTCAGCTTCTTCAGAGTGCCGCTCCGGCATCACGATCTGCAGCACCACGATCTGGTCGCCCGGATGCTTGCCTGGCAACCCCTTGCCCTTGAGACGAAGCTTACGCCCGCTGGAGGACCCCTTGGGCACTTTCACGTTCACTTTGGAGCCTACCGTCGGCACCGTGACGGATGTGCCCAGCGCTGCTTCCCAGGGCGCAACGGGGACCGTCACCACCACATCCCGGCCTTCCACACTAAACAACGGATGCGGCGCCAGTTCCACTTCAATCAGCAGATCACCCGGTTCACCACCGCCAATACCGGGAGAGCCCTGACCCTTCAGGCGCAGATGCTGCCCTTCCCGCATCCCGGCGGGAATTTTCACTTTCAGATTCTTCCGGCGGGCCACAATCCGGCCATGGTCGTCGGCTTCATGGACGGTGAACGACACTTGCTTCTCGCAGCCGTGGAAGACCTCTTCCAGAAACAGTGCGAGCCTGGCATGCACATCTTCGCCACGCATGCGGGTATTCTGGCGGAAACCACCCCCACCAAATCCCTGGCTGGAAAACCCGCCACGGCCGCCACCAAAGATTTCCTCGAAAAAGTCACTGAACTGGCGGGCATCGGCTTCGGTGTAGCCGCCACGTCCAAACCCGGACGCGCTCTGCCACCCAGGCGGTGGCTCAAAGGAACCATCAGGACGGGCACCGTACTTGCGCAGTTCGTCGTACTCCGCGCGCTTCTCCGGATCTTTCAGGACCTCGTAGGCTTCGCCCAGATCCTTGAACTTGGTGCTGGCGTCATCCTCTTTACTGACGTCCGGGTGATACTTCCGCGCCAGCTTGCGGTAGGCCTTTTTGATCTCCTCGGGGGAGGCAGACTCGCTCACACCGAGGACGGCGTAATAGTCTTTGAAGTCCATTGCACTCCTCGCATCTGGTCAAAGATTGTTCTCTGATTACTTATATTTGACGCTGTTGGGGAAAATACAAGGAGGGAGTATTGGCAGACAGCCCGCTTGGGCCCAGAGGCAGCAACTCCACTAAGAAACGGTCATTATCAATCCCCCCGAATAGCCATTAGTATAGGCACCCGCCGGCTATCGGCAATGCATGACTCTCGTGTTTCCTGTAACCACTACCAATGCAAACGGTGCGCCTCAACCCCATGACTCAAGCACGACCTCGACAAACCGGGCATCCCCGGTCAAGGCTGTTGCAGTTGGCAACGCCTGCTGCGGGCAAGGCTGACGATGACAGCCTGCCGTGTCTCGCAGAACGTCTGGGCCGGTTATTCGGGCTTGGGGACACCATGACCCTGGATGCAGCGCTGGCCTTCCGTGGCGGCCAGCCTGCCACGGTGCAGAGTGCGGTTATCGAGCAACTATCCCGGGAACTGGCCACCACGCGCCAGGCTCTGATCCGCCGAATTCACGACTACGGGATTGAGACTGAACAGGAAGACCCGGCTGCGTTCGAGCCCTACCTGAATACCTGGCTCACACTGCAACGCAAAATCGCCGCCACCACCCGCCAACTGCGGGACAAGGTGCGTAAGGCAATGAAAGATCAGGGCCAGAACCTGGCCCGGCTGGCAGAGCTGGACTCGGTGTTTGATCACACCATGGCCGGTTACACCAGCCAGTGTTTTTCCCACATTTCAAAGGTACTGGAGCAGCGGTTCCAGGCCTTAAGGACATCCTCTGAGCAATCCCCGGAACCGGGCACCGAGCCCGGTGACTGGCTCCACCGTTACTGCGAGGAAGCGCAGACTCTGTTACTCGCTGAACTGGACGTTCGGCTGGAGCCGGTGCTGGGGTTGCTGGAGGCCTGCCACAACGAGGTTAGCGATTCGCCATGACCAGACTTTTTTTCTTTCTCGCATTTGCCATCGGCCTGGCCGTGATGGCCTGGATTGGCCAGGGTTTCCTCGGCTCCGACCTGCTGGCACTGACCGTGACCGCCATTATTGCCGCGGTGTACGGATTGGGGTTCGCCGAACTGATCGGGTTTCGGCGTACCACTTACCAGCTGGCCGAACGGCTGAGCGCTGCCCCGGATAACCGCGAACAGGTCGAAGGCTGGCTCTCCGGCTTGCCGGAGCCGGTTCAGTTTGCCGTGCAGAAGCGCATGGACGGCCACTCCGCTGCATTGCCCAGCCCGCAGCTAACCCCCTACCTTGTCGGCTTGCTGGTGATGCTCGGTCTGCTGGGCACCTTTGCCGGCATGATCGTGACGCTCAATGGCGCCGCCTCAGCGCTGGATGGCAGCACCGAGCTGAGCGTGATTCGCAGTGCCCTGGCCGCGCCTATCGCCGGGCTCAGCCTGGCGTTCGGAACCTCCATTGCCGGTGTGGCGGCTTCCGCCATGCTGGGGCTGGCCTCCACCCTCAGCCGGCGCGAACGGCTGCTGGTATCCCGCCAGTTGGACAAGACCCTGCGCCAGAAGCTGCATCATCTGTCTGCCGACTACCAGCGCCAGCAGGCGTTCCAGGCGCTGGAGTCCCAGGCCAGGGCCTTGCCGGAAATGGCTTCAGCCATGGAGGCCATGACCACTCGAATGGAACAACTGGGCCAGACGCTCGAGCAGTCCCTGACCCGCAATCAGCAGGAATTCCACGACACCGTCGGGAGCCATTACCAGACCCTGGCGGATTCCGTGGCACAGTCGTTAGAGAAGGCATTAGACGCAAGCACCCGTCTTGCCGCAGAGCGTATGGAGCCAATTGTGGAGACCGCTATGACCCGCCTGCGCGACGATGCCGGGGAACTGCACCAGAGCTGGTCTGTTGCCACCAAAGAGCAACTGACCGATATCGCCGAAGCCTTCCAGAAAACCACAATGGATGCTGGAGAACGCTGGCAGCAAAACCTTGCGACCCAGCAGGAGGCTTCGGAACAGAACGATCTGCGCTGGCAAAAGAGTCTGGAGCAACAGCAGCAGACCACAGAATCCTTCATGGCCGAATTGCGTGACCGGCTTCAGGAGTATCAGTCTCTCTTCCGCGAGGAAAGCAGCCAGATTGTGAGCAACCAGCAGCAAAGTCTGGATACGCTGATCGGCAGTATCAGCGAACAGCTCGCAGCACTCCGCGACCAGGAAGCCTCCCGAGGCGAGGCAGCGACTGACCGGCTGGCACAGCTGGAGAAGACCGTAAGCGACCACCTGACCCAGCTGGGCACTGGCCTGGAAGCGCCCATGGCCCGCCTGATTGAAACGGCTTCGGAAACCCCGAAAGCGGCGGCGGAGGTGATCAACCAGCTGCAACGTGAAATGGCCCGCAACAGCGAGCGGGAGAACGAGTTGCTGGAGGAGCGCCAAAGGCTGGTTCAGGAACTGGACAGCCTGCTGGATTCCCAGCGCAGCAATGCCGATAGCCAGCGCCAGGCGGTGGATTCCCTGATCAACGGTGCCGGTGACACCCTTACCGGGATCAGCGAGCGTTTCAACACCCTGATTCAGGAACAAAGCCAGCAGCTTGGCAAACTGGGCGACGACATTACCGGCAGCAGTCAGGAAGTGGGCGCCCTCAGCGAAGCCTTCCACCAGGCGGTGGAGTTGTTCAGCACCTCCAATCAAAGTTTGCAGGAAAGCCTGGCGAACATTCAGAAGGCGATGGATAACGCCAGCAGCCGGCATGATGAACAACTGGCCTACTACGTGGCGCAGGCCCGCGAGGTCATTGATCTGTCGGTCAGTTCCCAGAAAGACGTCATCGATGCCGTCACCGCCCTGCGCAAGGGACAGCCAGAGACTGCCGGAGCCAACTGATGGAGCACCTGGAAGGCGGCGAACAGCAGTCCACACCGATCTGGGCGATTTTCTCTGACCTGATGGCGGCGCTGGTGGGTATTCTGGTGCTGATTCTAGTGTGGGTGATCGGCGTTCAGCTGGAACTCAGCCAGTCCCTGGCGGAGGAGAAGGAACGCCGGGTGGCCGAGGAAGAGCGCCGCGTGGCGCTGGAGCAGGCGCTGGAAGATCCCCTCACCAAAGGCCTGGTAACGTTCCGGGATGGCCGTATCGGCATCAGCGGTAATGTGCTGTTTGAGCTGAACTCGGATCAGTTACAGGCAGATGGCGTGGCCGTGCTGCAATCCCTGATTGAGCCACTGCAAACCTACCTGACCCAACACGATGAGCTGCTCATGGTCAGCGGCTTTACCGATGATTTGCCCATGCACCGTGGTAACCGGTATCAGGATAACTGGGGGCTGTCCGCCCAACGGGCGTTGACGGTCACCCGCACCCTGATGGAACTGGGCCTGCCCGAAGACCGGGTCTTTGCCGCGGCGTTCGGCCCCCACCACCCGGCGGTGCCCAATGTGGATGCCGAATCCCGGGCCCAGAACCGACGGGTGGAAATCAGCACGGTGCCACGGGCGCCGGCTATGGCCGCCGAAACCGATGACGGAGCCGGGAACTGATGTCTGCCACCGCAGAAGCCACCGCCATGGAGCAGCAACTGGTTGAGCTACGGCACTCTGGTGCGGATCGGCTGGACCCAGTCCGTTTCCGCTATCTGGAAGTTCTGGAGCAAAGGCTGAGGGCGAAAGGACTTCAGGGGACCCGGCATTGGCAGCGGCTGGAGCAGGCTGTAGCGGAGTATCAGGCCAGGACCAGGCAGCAAGCCCATGCCGAACAACGGGAACAACCTGCCGAGACCACACAGCCTTCACCACTGGTGGCTCTTCTGGAGACCTTGAATCAGTCACCTGAATCTCACGTACAAGCCTCCCCTTCACCCCTGGAAAGACTGATCTTCGGTGAAGAGGATGGGAGGCCGACACAGTCTGCAGTAACGGACAGCTCGCCACGCCCACTCAAGGCCATGGCCAGAGTGCAGGCCGACCAGGGCACTCAGGCCCTTCACGATCGCATCCGCCAGGCCATCGAACAGACCCCGGAAAACGCCGGCCCGATGAACGCCCACCGGCTGGTCAGCCGCGCAATTGCGACCATGGAGAAGCTGTCGCCAGAGTATCTGAACTGGTTTGTGAACTACGCGGATACGCTGTTGGCGCTGGAACGACTGGGAAGGAAGGGATAATAGAGCAAATCACACTCGAAGCATTCGCTACCTCGATAGTAAACCGGGCGGTAGGCCCTCCACTCCTGATTTATGCTAAAGTCTCACTCTAGGCAGGGAGGACTCAGCGCAACGGAGAGCGACGATGAACGCAGCACTGATCGCAGGTAACGCATTGCCAGCAAACATGCTGGGGGTGGGCCTCTACACGGCAGGTGAGGCAGCTAGATACACAGGGATACCAGCCCGGGATATAAGCCGCTGGCTATTCGGATACAGTGCTGGAAAAAAGCACTACGACGGCCTTTGGCGCACACAATTTGCCGACCATGATCTCCGAGCACTTGGTTTTCATGACCTGCTTGAGGTCCGGTTTGTCCACGCATTTCGCCAGCACGGAGTAAGCCTACAGGCCATTCGCCTTGCCTCCGACCATGCAAGGGTAATGTACAATCAGCCTTACCCGTTTACTTGTACCCGCTTCCAGACCGATGGCCGAAGCATTTTTGCAACAGTTCTGGACGAAATCGGGGATGAATCTCTACTGGACTTGGTCAAAAAGCAATACACCTTTCGGGAAGTAATCAGGCCTTCGCTATACGCCGGCATTGAATACTCGGATAGCGGAAAGGCCGAACGATGGTTCCCGCAAAAACGAAACCGAAAAGTTGTACTGGATCCTGGCCGAAACTTTGGCAAGCCAGTACTGACTGATTACGATATAGATACCAGCATCTTGAAACAGGCATGGGAAACAGAAGGGGAAAATACGCGATTCGTAGCCGCGATTTACCAGATTCCCGTCGCAGCAGTGGAGGCTGCGATTCAATTTGAACAAAGGATTGTCGCTTGAAGTTTTTGTTAGATAACAACCTACCTGCACCACTAGCACGAGCCCTGAACGAACTCTCCCAACCTCACGATCACACAGTGATTCATCTCACGGAAAAATTCGCTCAAAACACGAGCGATATCACCTAGATTCAGGCTCTGCACCAAGAAGGAGGCTGGGTTGTCATATCTCAAGACAAATTCAATAAAGGGGACCTTGAGAAACGGGCCATTCGTGAGGCCGGGCTATTGGTGTTTTGCCTCGCGAAACACTGGAATAGGGAGACCTATTGGAACAAGGCACACAATCTGGTTCGTTGGTGGCCTAAAATCATTCAACAATCAGAACTGATCTCTGGCAGCGGTGCCTTTCGAGTTCCTTGGAAATATGGGCATGCCCCGAAGTTTGAGCCGGTTCAGTTTTAAAAACACTAATTCCGTGATTTTTGACGACGCCAAAGCAGAAAGATATATCGTGGGGGTAGGACAAAATTGGGGCGGAGAGCCTGTTCAAAACTGTCTGTGGCCATGGATGGCCACAGCCAAGCCCTACATGGACGTACTTGTGGGCGTGTTTTGAACAGGGCCTCCGCCCCAATTAAACTCCGCAACCATCAGGCTACGGAGATAGCGAACTCCAAAGATTACTTAACCTTCGGATCCAGCTCACCAGCCGAATAACGCTCGAACATGCGCTCGAGGTTGATCGGTTTGATCTTGCTGGCGTTGCCGGCACAACCGAAGGCTTCGTAGCGTGCGACGCACACGTCTGTCATGGCCTTCATGGTTTCCTTGAGGAATTTCCGCGGGTCGAACTCTGCCGGGTTTTCGGCCAGGAAGCGGCGGACTGCGCCGGTGCTGGCTAGACGCAGGTCGGTGTCGATGTTGACTTTGCGAACACCGTGCTTGATGCCTTCAACGATTTCCTCAACCGGTACACCGTAGGTTTCCGGAATCTCACCGCCGTACTGGTTGATGATTTCCAGCCAGTCCTGGGGAACGGAGCTGGAGCCGTGCATGACCAGGTGGGTGTCCGGGATGCGGGCGTGGATGGCTTTGATCTGGTCGATGGCCAGGATGTCACCGGTCGGTGGACGGGTGAACTTGTAGGCGCCGTGGCTGGTGCCGATGGCGATGGCCAGGGCGTCGACATGGGTTTTCTGGACGAAGTCGGCGGCTTCTTCCGGATCGGTCAGCATCTGGCTGTGGTCCAGGGTGCCTTCGGCGCCGATGCCGTCTTCTTCTCCGGCCTGGCCGGTTTCCAGGGAGCCGAGGCAACCCAGTTCGCCTTCGACGGAGACGCCACAGGCGTGGGCCATGTCTACGGTGCGGCGGGTGACGTCTACGTTGTATTCGTAGTCCATCGGGGTTTTGCCGTCTTCACCGAGGGAGCCGTCCATCATCACGGAGCTGAAGCCGAGCTGGATGGAGCGCTGGCAGACGGAGGGGCTGGTGCCGTGGTCCTGGTGCATGACGACCGGGATGTGCGGGAATTCTTCGATGGCCGCGAGGATCAGGTGGCGCAGGAAGGGGGCGCCGGCGTATTTGCGGGCTCCGGCGGAGGCCTGGACAATCACCGGGGAGTCGGTTTTGTCAGCCGCTTCCATGATGGCGCGCATCTGTTCCAGGTTGTTGACGTTAAAGGCTGGCACACCGTAACCATGCTCGGCGGCGTGATCCAGCATTTGCCGCATCGAAATCAGGGCCATGGGTCGTCTCCTTCGTTGGACGTTTGGTAGTTGGATTCTGTTGTGCTTCAGACTTTTGGAGTCTGCTGCGGAGGGTGGGAAGTGTGCTTCGCGGAACCGCTACTAGCACATCC
>NZ_JBJJLC010000027.1:0-7144 GCF_045449855.1 Marinobacter alkalisoli
AAATTCCGCGAAGCACACTTCCCACCCTCCTTGCGATTCTGGCTTTTTTCTTAACGCCTAAGCTTAAAAAACAAAAAAGCTTAAGCTCCGCGCTCCTCTAGTACAGCTACTGCCGGCAGGGTTTTGCCTTCCACGAACTCGAGGAACGCGCCGCCGCCGGTAGAGATGTAGGAGATTTTGTCAGCAACGCCATACTTGTCAACGGCCGCTACGGTATCACCGCCGCCGGCCAGGGAGAAGGCGTCGCTTTCGGCGATGGCGTCGGCGAGTGCTTTGGTGCCGTTGCCGAACTGGTCGAATTCGAAGACGCCGACCGGGCCGTTCCAGAGGATGGTTTTGGCGTTTTTCAGTACGTCGGCGAATTTGCCGGCGGTTTCGGGGCCGACGTCGAGGATCATGTCGTTGTCGGTGACGTCGGCAATGTTCTTGGTGGTGGCGGTGGCGGTTTCGGCGAATTCACTGGCCACAACGACGTCGACCGGTAGCGGGATTTCCACGCGGGAGGCGATTTCTTTGGCGGTGTCGACCAGGTCGTGCTCGCACAGGGATTTGCCGACCGGGTGACCGGCAGCGGCCAGGAAGGTGTTGGCGATGCCGCCGCCGACGATGATCTGGTCGCAAACGTTTTCCAGGGCGTTGAGGACGTCCAGTTTGGTGGAAACCTTGGAGCCGCCGACGATGGCCACAACCGGTTTGGCCGGGTTGTCGAGGGCTTTGCCGAGGGCGTCCAGTTCAGCTGCCAGCAGCGGGCCGGCGCAGGCTTCGGGGGCGAATTTTGCTACGCCGTGAGTGGAGGCCTGGGCGCGGTGGGCGGTGCCGAAGGCGTCCATTACGTAGACGTCGCACAGGGCGGCGTACTGTTTCGCGAGGTCTTCGTTGTCTTTCTTTTCGCCCTTGTTGAAGCGGACGTTTTCGAACAGGACAACTTCGCCGTCGGCGACTTCAACGCCGTCCAGGTAGTCTTTGATCAGGCGTACTTCCTGGCCCAGCACTTTGGTGAGGTGGTCAGCGACGGGCTTCATGGAGGAAGCTTCGTCATAGACGCCTTCTTCCGGGCGGCCCAGGTGTGACATCAGCATGACCTTGGCGCCGGCGTCTTTGGCGGCCTTGATGGTGGGCAGTGACGCGCGGATGCGGGCATCGCTGGAGACCTTGCCGTCTTTTACCGGCACGTTGAGGTCTTCGCGGATCAGGACCCGCTTGCCGGCGAGGTCCAGGTCGGTCATTTTTTTGATCGCCATTGTTTTCTTCCCTTGATCTGGTCTTGGTTTAGTTGCCGGTTTTCTCTAGCCAGCAGTGGCTGACGTCCAGCATTCGGTTCGCGAAACCCCATTCGTTGTCGAACCAGCAAAGCACTTTCACCATGGTTTCCCCGGTCACCCGGGTCTGGCCGCCATCAACCACGCCGGAATGAGCGTCGTGGTTGAAGTCGGAGCTGGCCAGGAGTTCGTCGGTGTACCCGAGGATGTTTTTCAACGGTCCTCTGGCCGCGCCTTTCAGCAATTCGTTCACCGCCTGAATCGTGGTTGGCTTGCGGACGTTCACCACCATGTCGATGGCGGAGACGTTCATGGTCGGCACCCGCATGGCGACGGAACTGAATTTGCCTTCCATGTGGGGCAGCAAGCGCTCGATGCCTTTGGCCAACCCGGTGTCCACCGGCACGATGTTGTGCAGTGCACTGCGGGTGCGACGCAGGTCCTGGTGATGGTAGGCGTCAATCACCGGCTGGTCGTTCATGGCCGCGTGGATGGTGGTCGTGCTGCCCTGCTCCACGCCCAATGCGTCGTCCAGCACCTGGATAACAGGCACCAGGCAGTTGGTTGTGCAGGAGGCGGCTGCGACGATCACGTCCTCTTGGGTCAGTTCACCTTCATTAATACCGAACACTACCGTGCGGTCGACATCGGGTTCCCCGGGTTGGGAGAACAGCAGGCGCTGGGCGCCCGCGTCCACGTGCTTTTGGGCAGTCGCGCGGTCGGAATAGGCACCGGAGCACTCCAGCACCAGATCCACATCCAGCAGACGCCACGGCAGTTCCGAGGGTTCCGGATGCCGCAATATGCGGATGGGATCGCCGTTCACCACCAGGTTGTCACCTTCCACCGCGATCTCACCCTGGAACCGGCCGTGGGTGGAATCATAACGGGTCAGGTGCGCGATGGTGTCGATGTCGGACAGCTCGTTGATCGCGACCACCTGAAGGTGATCGCGATAGCCATTTTCATACAGCGCGCGCAACACGCACTGGCCAATCCGGCCATATCCGTTGATCGCGATGCGAAAAGGCTTGGCTTTGCTCATCAGGCGTCCAGCAGTTCCGCGGCGACTTCCAGGATGTTGTCGACGGTGAAGCCGAATTCCTTGAACAGCTCGCCGGCGGGCGCAGATTCACCGAAGGTGGTCATGCCAACCACGCGGCCGTCGAGGCCCACGTACTTGTACCAGTAGTCGGCAATGGCGGCTTCGATGGCGATGCGGTTGGTGACTTCCAGCGGCAGCACTTTCTGTTTGTAGTCGGCGCTCTGGGCATCAAAGGTGTCGGTGGACGGCATGGACACTACGCGTACGTTCTTGCCCTGCTCCCGCAGTTTGGCGGCGGTGTCCTGGGCCAGGGCCACTTCGGAGCCAGTGGCAATCAGGATCAGGTCCAGCATGCCTTCGCTGTCGGACAGGATGTAGCCTCCCTTGGCCACATCTGCCAACTGCTGGGCATCGCGCTCCTGATGCGGCAGTCCCTGACGGGAGAACACCATGGCCGTCGGGCCGTCTGTGCGCTCGAGGGCGGCTTTCCAGGCCACGGCGGATTCCACGGTGTCAGCCGGGCGCCAGGTGCTCATGTTCGGCGTGGTGCGCAGGCTGGCCAGTTGCTCGATGGGCTGGTGCGTGGGGCCGTCTTCACCCAGACCGATGGAGTCGTGGGTGAACACGAAGATGGAACGCTGCTTCATCAGCGCCGCCATACGCACGGCGTTACGGCAGTATTCCATGAAGATCAGGAAGGTGGCGCCGTAGGGCACGTAACCGCCGTGCAGAGCGATACCGTTCATGATGGCGGCCATGCCGAACTCACGCACACCGTAATAGATGTAGTTGCCGCTGGCGTCTTCTTTGGTCACGCCTTTGGAGCCACCCCAGATGGTGAGGTTGGAGCCGGCCAGGTCAGCGGAGCCGCCCAGCAGTTCCGGCAGCAGCGGACCGTAGGCATTCAGGGTGTTCTGGGAGGCCTTGCGGCTGGCGACGGTTTCGCCCTTGTCCTGACACTCCTGGATGTACGCCTGGGCCTTCTCGGAGAAATCGGCAGGCAGGTCGCCGGCCATGCGGCGCTTGAATTCGGCTGCCAGTTCCGGCTCGGCCTTTTCGTAGGCAGCGAATTTCTCTTCCCACGCCTGCTGTGCGGCGGCGCCTTTCTCTTTGGCGTTCCACTCGGCGTAGATTTCAGACGGCACCTCGAAAGAACCATGAGTCCAACCCAGCTGCTCGCGGGTCAGTGCGATTTCGTCGTCACCCAGCGGCGCGCCGTGGCAATCTTCCTTGCCCTGCTTGTTGGGAGAGCCGAAGCCGATGATGGTCTTGCAGCAGATCATCGTGGGCTGATCGGTATTGGCGCGGGCGGCTTCAATGGCAGCGCGAACGGCGTCAGCATCGTGGCCGTCTACCGCCGGAATTACCTGCCAGCCGTAGGCTTCGAAACGCTTCGGCGTGTCGTCGGTGAACCAGCCATCCACTTCACCGTCGATGGAAATGCCGTTGTCGTCGTAGAAGCAGATCAGTTTGCCCAGACCCAGGGTACCCGCCAGGGAAGCCACTTCGTGGGAGATACCTTCCATCAGGCAGCCGTCGCCCAGGAAGGTATAGGTGTAATGATCCACGATGTCATGACCGGGACGGTTGAACTGTGCCGCCAGGGCTTTCTCCGCCAGGGCAAAACCCACGGAGTTGGCAAAACCCTGCCCCAGGGGGCCGGTGGTGGTCTCAACGCCCGGGGTGTAACCGTATTCCGGGTGGCCCGGGGTTTTGGAGTGCAACTGACGGAAGTTCTTCAGGTCGTCAATGGAAACGTCGTACCCGCTCAGGTGCAGCAAAGAGTACTGCAGCATGGAGCCGTGACCGTTGGACAGCACGAAGCGGTCACGGTTGGCCCACTGCGGGTTGGCCGGGTTGTGGCTCAGGTAATCGTTCCACAGAACCTCGGCGATATCCGCCATACCCATGGGCGCACCCGGGTGGCCGGATTTGGCTTTCTGAACCGCATCCATGCTCAGCGCGCGAATGGCGTTGGCGAGATCTTTACGAGACGGCATTGACGTTTCTCCAGTGTTTTTCGGGAAAAATAGAACTGCTCAAAAATAAGGCGCGTATTTTCGCCGATTAGTGTGTGTGGGAGCAAATCGGGTTTCCCGAAACGAACCAAACTCAAGGAACTCAAAATCTATATCAATTTTTTTTGATATGGCTATTGATTGACCAACAGAACACCCCTAAACTTGCCAACCATGACTTCCATGACCACACACGCCGCCGATCTGTCCTCCCTGGACGCCCTGGCCCCGATCTACAAAGCGAGCGGGGATCCGTTGCGCCTGGAGATTCTGCGCGTGTTGCGTCGTGACACATTCGGGGTGCTGGAACTGAGCCAGCTGTTCGAGATGCGCCAGTCCGGCATGAGCCACCACCTCAAGGTGATGCACAAGGCCGGGCTGCTGGAGCCCCAGCGGGAAGGCAACGCCATTTTCTATCGCCGCCCGTTGAGTCTGGACAGCGACAAGCTCACGGACCAGACCATCCGCCAGGTGTTCGAGACAGTGGACCAGGTTCCCCTGCCGTCACACCTGGAGGAAAAAATTGAAGCCATCCGCGACCAGCGGGCGAATCAGTCACAGGCGTTTTTCTCTCGCCACGCCGAACAGTTCCGCGAGCAACAGGAATTGATCGCCGCCTTTGACCTGTACGCCGAGCCCGTGGCCGAGCTGATCCGTAAACGCGCCGACAAACACCCGTGGCAGACCGCCCTGGAAATCGGCCCCGGTGAAGGCGCCTTTTTGCCGGTGCTGTCAAAGATCTGCGAGCACGTGGTGGCGCTGGACAACTCCCGCGACATGCTGGCCAAGGCCACACGGACCTGCATTGACGATCGCCTTAATAATGTCGACCTGATTGAAGGCGTCACCGACAACCTGCTGGCCCGGGGCGACGCGTTTGACCTGGTGGTGGCCAACATGGTGCTGCACCACGTTCCCAGCCCGGCGGACATCTTCCTGGACGCCGCCGCGCTGATGAACGGCGGCGGCTGCTTTGTCGTCAGCGACCTGTGCAGCCACGACCAGGACTGGGCCAAGGAAAACTGCGGAGACCTGTGGCTGGGCTTCGAGCCCGAGGAACTGACCGCCTGGGCGGCAGACGCAGGCATGATGGCCGGGGAGCAACTGTTCATCGGCCTTCGCAACGGCTTCCAGATACAGGTGCGGGAATTCTGGAAAACCACCGCCCCCGGATGACGCGGGCAAACGCAATATCAACATATTTTGATATACGGATACGTAGTTTTACGTACCCTTGATAACACCAACAAAACCGGTAACCGGAATGGCCCGTTAACAGCCAATCACCGGTTCGCATTTGAAACGCTCAAGAGGAGCACGCATTATGGCTGACTACAACATCTTCACCTCCGAATCGGTCTCTGAGGGCCATCCTGACAAACTGGCGGATCAGATCTCCGACGCGGTTCTGGATGCCATCCTCACCGACGACCCGCACGCCCGTGTTGCCTGTGAAACCATGGTAAAAACCGGCGTCGCCATTGTCGGCGGTGAAATCACCACCAGCGCCTGGGTCGATCTGGAAGACCTGGTGCGTGGCGTGATCAAGGACATCGGCTACACCTCCTCTACCGTGGGCTACGACGGCGACACCTGTGGCGTGATCAACATCATCGGCAAGCAGTCTGTCGACATCGCCCAGGGCGTTGATCGCCAGAAGCCGGAAGACCAGGGCGCCGGCGACCAGGGCCTGATGTTCGGCTACGCCAGCAACGAAACCGACGTGCTGATGCCTGCGCCGATCACCTTCTCCCACCGACTGGTCCAGCGCCAGGCCGAAGCCCGCAAGAGCGGCCTGCTGCCGTGGCTGCGCCCCGATGCGAAAAGTCAGGTCACTTGCCGCTACGAAAACGGCCGGGTTTCCGGCATCGATGCCGTTGTCCTGTCTACCCAGCATGACGAAGACGTCTCCCAGGAAGACCTGAAAGAAGCCGTCATGGAACTGATCGTCAAGCACGCGCTGCCAGCAGAGCTGCTGCACAAAGACACCCAGTTCCACATCAACCCGACCGGCAAGTTCGTCATCGGCGGCCCGGTGGGCGACTGTGGCCTGACCGGCCGCAAGATCATCGTCGACACCTACGGCGGCATGGCACGCCACGGCGGCGGCGCCTTCTCCGGCAAAGACCCGTCCAAGGTTGACCGTTCCGCCGCCTATGCCGGCCGTTACGTCGCCAAGAACATCGTCGCCGCCGGCCTGGCCGACAAGTGCGAGATTCAGGTGTCCTACGCCATCGGTGTGGCACAACCGACATCGATCTCCCTGAACACCTTCGGCACCGGCAGGATCAGCGATGACAAGATCATCCAGCTGGTCCGCGACAACTTCGATCTGCGCCCGTACGCGATCACCAACATGCTCGACCTGCTGCACCCGATGTACCGGGCCACGGCAGCCTACGGCCACTTCGGCCGCGAGCCTTATGAGATGACCGTTGGCGGCAAGACGTTCACCGCCTTCCCATGGGAGAAGACGGATCGCGCTTCTGCCCTGAAGGATGCTGCTGGTATTTAAGTTGGGTGCTTTGGGTCTGACTTTTGGCGTTGGGCCTTTGTTTTGGCCCAGCCCGTTGCCTTTGGGGGTGGCGGCGCTGAGGTACAGCCTTCGGGGACACGCTCAAGCCATCCCTGGGCGCTTAGCTTCGGCCATCCATGGCCGAAGATAATCCCCGAAGGCTGTACCTCACCACCGCTTTGCAAAGTTGGTGAGGGCTGATCCAGATAAAAGCCTCTTCGTGATAACCATTGAGAGGCCTGAAACAACTTGAGCGGCGTAGAAAAGACCGCATACGCCCAATGTTCAAACGAGGGAGTGGGGTTTT
>NZ_JBJJLC010000028.1:0-105587 GCF_045449855.1 Marinobacter alkalisoli
CGAAAGCAAAACCCCACTCCCGCGGCACCCGAATCAAGAGGCCAGAGGAACCCGAACTCCGAGGCCAAAACAGAACTGACAGGAGAACACCATGAGCACTCCAGCAGAAAAACTGAACAGCTTCAACGACTACAAAGTCCGCGATATCACCCTGGCCGACTGGGGCCGTAAAGAGATCAAAATCGCTGAAGGCGAAATGCCTGCCCTGATGAAGCTCCGCGAGAAGTATAAAGCCGAGCAGCCGCTGAAAGGCGCCAACATCATGGGCTGTATTCACATGACCATCCAGACCGCCGTGCTGATCGAAACACTGATCGAACTGGGTGCCAACGTGCGCTGGTCATCGTGCAACATCTTCTCTACCCAGGACCAGGCCGCAGCTGCCATCGCCGCCCAGGGCATTCCCGTGTTCGCCTGGAAAGGCGAAACCGACGAAGAATACGACTGGTGCCTCGAGCGCACCGTCGGTGCTGATGTAGACGGTTGGGAACCCAACATGATCCTGGACGACGGCGGGGACCTCACCGCCCTGCTCCATGAAAAGTACCCGGAAATCCTGGCCAACTGCCACGGTGTCACCGAAGAAACCACCACCGGTGTGCACCGCCTGCAGGAAATGCTGCGCGAAGGGACTTTGAAAGTGCCGGCCATCAACGTCAACGACGCCGTCACCAAATCCAAGAACGACAACAAATACGGTTGTCGCCACAGCCTGAACGACGCCATCAAACGCGCCACCGACCACCTGCTGGCCGGCAAGAAAGCCCTGGTCATCGGCTACGGTGACGTGGGCAAAGGCTCCGCTGCCTCGCTGCGTCAGGAAGGCATGATCGTGAAAGTCACCGAAGCCGACCCGATCTGCGCCATGCAAGCGTGCATGGACGGCTTCGAAGTAGTGTCCCCATACGTTAATGGCGTCAATACCGGCACCGAAGCCAGCGTCGACCGGGACCTGCTGCAGAACACCGACCTGCTGGTTACCACCACCGGCAACATGAACGTGTGCGATGCCCACATGCTCAAGGGCCTCAAGAGCGGTGCCGTAGTGTGTAACATCGGCCACTTCGACAACGAAATCGATACCGCCTACATGCGCAAGAACTGGGAGTGGGACGAGGTCAAACCGCAGGTGCACGTGGTGTATCGCGACAAGTCCGTCAACGACCACCTGATCCTGCTGTCCGAAGGCCGCCTGGTAAACCTGGGCAACGCCACCGGTCACCCGTCACGGATCATGGACGGCTCCTTCGCCAACCAGGTGCTGGCCCAGATGTACCTGTTCGAGCGCAAGTTCGCTGATCTGCCGGAAGACGCGCGCGCCAAGGGTGTTTACGTTCAGGTTCTGCCAAAGCAGCTGGACGAGGAAGTCGCCCGCGCCATGGTGGAAGGCTTTGGTGGCGTGATCACCAAGATGACCCCGGAGCAGGCCCAATACATCGGTGTACCGGTCGAAGGCCCGTACAAGCCGGAAAGCTACAAGTACTGATCGGATATCAAGATGGAATCCCAGAAACAGTTCAAGCGCCGTTTCAGCTTTGAATTTTTCCCGCCCAAGACCGACCAGGGCAAGGAAAAGCTGCAGAACGTGCGAAACCAGCTCGCCGGAGAGAACCCGGATTTCTTCTCGGTCACCTTTGGTGCCGGCGGTTCCACCCGGGACCGCACCATTGAAACCGTACTGAGCCTGCACAAGCAGGGCATCTCCACGGCCCCGCACCTGTCCTGCGTGGGTGGTACCCGCAAGGACATTGGCGAGTTGCTGGATTTGTATAAAGAGAACGGTATCGACCGGCTTGTCGCCCTCCGGGGCGACATGCCTTCCGGTATGGGAGCCGCCGGTGAACTTCGTTACGCCAACGAACTGGTGGAGTTTATCCGTGAGCACAGCGGCGACCACTTCAACCTGGAAGTGGCAGCCTACCCGGAGTATCACCCCCAGGCCCGCAGTGCCGAGGAAGACCTGAAGAATTTTGCCCGCAAGGTGGAAGCCGGCGCCAACAGCGCCATCACCCAGTACTTCTTCAACGCGGACAGCTACTTCTACTTCATCGACCGCCTGGAGAAGATGGGTATCACCATTCCGGTGGTGCCGGGCATCATGCCCATCGTCAATTTCTCCAACCTGGTGCGTTTCTCCGACATGTGCGGCGCGGAAATTCCGCGCTGGATCCGCAAGCAGCTGGAAGCCTACGGCGACGACAGCGATTCGATACGCAAGTTCGGCGAGGAAGTGGTGACCGAGATGTGTGAAAAACTGCTCAGGGCCGGCGCGCCCGGGCTGCACTTCTATACCCTGAACCTGGCCCAGCCCAGCATTCGCATCTGGGAGAATCTGGGGATCGGTGAGCGGGAGAAGATTGCTTTCTGATTGCCCTTCCAATGTCGGATTACGGCCCGTTGGGCCTAATCCGACCTACGGGATTCCTCCTCGACCGTAGGTTGGATTAGGTCCGCAGGACCGTAATCCAACAACCCTTCCTTCGCAGCACCTCCGCCCCAAGCATTTGATTTCCTGCATTTCTCCCGTTAATGGTCTAAAGTGAACTTGATGCAGTTCCACTAACGCTCCCCGAAAGGCACTGTCACCAACCGTGCCTTTTGGCTTGCCTTACCGGGCAATCGGAGCTCCATAAGAAGACAAGGAGAAAGCATGAGCACGAAATGGCTGAAAACCCTCGGGACCACACTGGCGATGACCGTGGCCGCGGGAACCGTGAGCGCTGAAACCCTGAGAGTCGTGACCGACCCCAGCTTCGTACCCTTCGAGATGATGGATCAGGAAACCGGCGAGATGATCGGTTTCGATATGGAAATCATCCGTGAGGTGGCTGACCGTGCCGGGTTCGAGATTGACCTCAACACCATGGACTTCAATGGCATCATCCCGGCTCTGCAGACGGGTAACGTGGATATCGCCATCGCCGGTATCACCATTACAGAAGAGCGCCAGCAAATCGTTGATTTCTCCGATCCGTATTACGATTCCGGTTTGCGTATTCTGGTCCGCGAAGACAACGACTCCGTGGAAACCATGGACGACCTGAACGGCCAGAAAATCGGCACCAAGATCGGCAGCACCAGCTATGACTACCTGACCAAGACCCTGGATGAGAACGACGGGGTTACCCCTTACCCGGGCAGCTCCGACATGTACATGGCACTGATGTCCCGTGCTGTGGACGCGGTTTTCTATGACGCACCCAACGTTGGGTATTTCGCCAGCACCAAGGGTGAAGGCAAGGTCAAAACCGTTGGTCCGCTGTACGAAGGCCAGCAATATGGCATCGCACTGAAGAAAGGCAGTGAATGGCTCGATGAAGTCAACGAAGCGCTCGCCTCCATCAAGGAAGACGGCACCTACAAAACCATTTACGAGAAGTGGTTCGGCCCAATGCCGGAAGACATGTAACAGTCCCGGTACCATAGTCGGGGCGCCTGGCGCCCCGACAGGTAACTCCCCATCCAACGGAGACAACCACTGTGGAATTCCAGTTTCAGTTTGACTGGCAAGCGGCCATAAACTCCATTCCCTACCTGCTAAAAGGGGTTCCCTACACTCTGCTGATATCGTTTGGCGGTCTCGCCATCGGCTTTGTGCTGGGTATTATTTTCGGCCTGCTGAGCATTAACAAGAAATGGTTCTTGCGCTGGCCGGCAACCGCCTATATCGAAATATTCCGCGGCACCCCCATCCTCGTCCAGGTGCTGTTTATCTTCTACGGTCTGCCCGACCTGATTGGCAATCCGATCGATCCGCTGGTCGCAGGCATCGCGGCCATTGCCCTCAACTCCGGCGCCTACATATCGGAAGTCGTGCGGGGCGGCGTCCAGTCAATCGACAAGGGCCAGACCGAAGCGGGTCTGTCACTGGGCCTCTCCCGGTCCCAGACTTTCTGGTCCATCATCTGGCCCCAGGCTTTCCGGCGCATGATTCCACCGCTTGGCAACCAGGGGATTGTCAGTATCAAGGATACCTCCCTGTTCTCAGTCATCGGTGTCGGTGAACTGGTCCGCCAGGGTCAGGTTTACATTGCCAATACCTTTACAGCCTTTGAGGTCTACTTTGTGGTGGCCTGCCTCTACCTGATGATCACCCTCTCCCTCTCACTACTGCTACGACTCATTGAGCGTCGCGGGCTGGCTTCTGTCTGAAGGAAAGGTACCCATGACACACATTGTGCAAATGAAGAACATGAACAAGTACTTCGGTAAACTTCATGTTCTGAAGGACATCAACCTTACTGTGGAAGCCGGCGAGGTTGTCGTTATCATCGGCGCCAGTGGCTCCGGCAAATCCACCCTGATCCGCTGCGTAAATGGCCTTGAGGAATTCGAATCCGGGAAGCTCGAAGTGGACGGACACCCGCTCGCACCGAAGAGCGGCAATCCGAGATCTCTGGCCGAAATCCGCAAGGAAGTGGGCATGGTGTTCCAGCAGTTCAACCTGTTCCCGCACCTGACAGTGAAAAGGAACATCATGCTGGCGCCAATCAAGGTGAAAAACGCCTCCCAGGTGATCGCCAACGCCACCGCCGAGCGCCTGCTCAACCGCGTGGGCATCGGCAGCCAGGCGGACAAGTACCCCAGCCATCTCTCCGGCGGCCAGCAACAGCGCGTGGCCATCGCCCGGGCACTGGCCATGGAACCGCGGTTGATGCTGTTCGATGAGCCAACGTCAGCACTCGACCCGGAAATGATCGGTGAGGTGCTGGACGTTATGCGGGAGCTGGCCAAAGAAGGCATGACCATGATGGTGGTAACCCACGAAATGGGCTTCGCCCGGGAAGTGGCGGATCGGGTTATCTACATCCACGAGGGCCAGATTGTCGAGGAAGGCAAGCCTGGCGATGTCTTCGACAACCCGCAAAACGAACGGACCCAGGCGTTCCTGTCCCGGGTGCTGGCGCATTAGGACCGGGGCTACAACAACTGGCGGAGGGCGTCGTATTCCTGCTCGATTTTGACGCGGGAGTCCTCCGCCAGGAACCTGGCTACCTTCTTGCCCAGCAACGGCACATCACACCGCACGTTCAGGCTGACGTGGTTGGTGCAACGTTCCGCCGACCCTTTCAGCTTCATGATGCCGTGAATCTTCGCGGGCACATTTTCAATGCGCACCCGGAATTCACAGTGCCACTCGGAATCGTCCTTGCGGAACCAGTGTTCTTCCTGGCGCACCCGGTTCCACTCACGGTGAAAGCTGGCCAGGATGCCCGGCACTTCTGCGGACGTCATCATTTCGCGCTCTATCACAAGCTTCGCTGACATGTCATCGCGCTTCAGTTCCACAACACGCACATTTCGGGAACCCAGCTTCCGGTTTTTCTCAATGATGCGGCTCTCGTCGAAGAAGGCGCCCAGCACTTGCTCAAGGCCTGCCTCGTAAGGGTGTTTCAGCTCCAGTTCCATAACGGCCTCCGTAAAGTATAAGGAGATTGTTACGGCGGAGGTGCCTGCAAACATTGGCCGTCAGGTCAGGCCCTGATGGCTGCGTAGCCAGAGTGATTCAGCTCTCACTCTAGCGTCCCGTCTGGCCCAGTGGGTTGACGAATGGACCGGACGGGGCACTAGCAGGCCTCACCTCTGCCAAGTATCATGGTGAACCTTTTGATTCATCAACTACCGAACCCCTTACCGGGCCGATAGGAGACTCACAGATGCGCAACGCCGATCTCGTCGCACGGGACCTCAAATCCGTCTGGCATCCCTGCACCCAGATGAAAGACCACGAAACCCTGCCACTGATTCCGGTGAAACGGGGTGAAGGAGTCTGGCTGGAAGATTTCGAGAACAACCGCTATATCGATGCCGTCAGCTCCTGGTGGGTCAACCTGTTCGGCCACGCCAACCCGCGCATCAACGCAGCCATCCAGGACCAGATCGGAAAACTCGAGCACGTGATCCTGGCCGGCTTCAGCCACGAGCCCGTGGTCAACCTTTCGGAACGCCTGATTGAGGTCACCCCTCCGGGCCTCAATAAATGTTTCTATGCCGATAACGGTTCATCCGCCATCGAAGCCGCGCTGAAGATGAGCTATCACTACTGGAAGAACCAGGGCCAACCCGGCAAGAAGAACTTTGTTAACCTTGGCAATAGCTACCATGGCGAAACCCTGGGCGCCCTGGCGCTTGGCGATGTCGCACTGTACAAGGACACCTATCAGCCGCTGCTGATGGAAGTACTGACCGCGCCTTCTCCGGATGCCTGGAACAAGGAAGCCGGCGAAACCGACGAGGAATACGCCCTGCGCCAGTTCGAGGCCATGGAAAAACTGCTGGCCGAGAAGCACGAGGAAATCTGTGCCGTCGTGGTGGAGCCGCTCATTCAGTGCGCCGGCGGCATGCGCATGCACCATCCGGTGTATCACACCAAATTGCGGGAAGCCTGCACTCGTTACGGCGTCCACCTGATCGCCGACGAGATTGCCGTTGGCTTCGGCCGCACCGGCACCATGTTTGCCTGCGAACAGGCAGACATCACTCCGGATTTCATGTGCCTGTCGAAAGGACTGACGGCGGGCTACCTGCCGCTATCCGTGGTGCTGACCACCGATGACGTGTACCAGGCCTTCTACGACGACTACGAGACGCTGCGGGCGTTTCTCCACTCCCACAGCTACACCGGCAACCCCATCGGCTGCGCGGTCGCCCTGGCCACCCTGGACATCTTCCGGGATGACAACGTCATCGAAAACAACAAGCGCCTGTCCGCCTGCATGGCGGACTCGGTAGCCCACCTGGCAGATCACCCGAACGTGGGCGGCATCCGCCAGCACGGCATGACACTGGCCGTGGAAATGGTCAAGAACAAGGCCGACAAAACCCCCTTCCCATGGCAGGAAAGGCGCGGCATCAAGGTCTACCAGCACGCCCTCACCCGCCAGGCCCTGCTTCGTCCGCTCGGTAACGTGGTGTATTTCATGCCGCCGTACATCATCACCGAGGAGCAGATCCGCCACCTTGGTCAGGTGGCGACCGAAGGCATCGAGATCGCCGTCAGGGACTGAGCATGCGCGTTCCGAGAATCTACACCCGCTCCTCGCTGAGCGAGGGCGGCACAACCGCGCTGGACGAAAATGCGGCCCAACACGTAGGCCGGGTACTGCGCATGCAGCCCGGCCAGGAACTGCTGCTGTTCAACGGTGACGGCAACGACTACCCTGCCACCATCACCAGCGCCAGCAAGAAACAGGTCGAAGTCCAGGTGGGAGCCCCGGCTGCCAACGCCACCGAATCCTCCCTGGACATCGTCCTCGGTCAGACCCTCTCCAAAGGTGACCGCATGGACTACGCTGTGCAGAAAGCCGTGGAGATGGGAGTGAGCCGCATCGTCCCACTCACGACTGAGCGCTGCGATGTAAAACTCAAAGGTGACCGTGAGGAAAAACGCCTGCGCCACTGGCAATCCGTCGCCATCAGCGCCGCCGAACAATGCGGCCGCGCCCGCGTGCCGGAGATACTCCCGGTCATGACCCTGGCGGAATGGTTTGAACACACCGCGGACTGCAATCTGAGGCTGGTCCTGCACCACCGCACGGAACAGTCCCTGGACTCCATGAACAAACCAGCCCGCGTCGCCCTGATGATCGGCCCGGAAGGCGGCCTGAGCCCGGAAGAAATAACCGCCGCCGAAAACAGCGGCTTCCTGCCCGTCGCCATCGGCCCCCGGGTACTGAGAACCGAAACCGCACCGGTCGCGGCTATTACCCTGTGCCAGTGGCTATGGGGTGATATTGGCAAGTGATCGGTTTACACGACCGTGCCGCCGTCGAACAATGGCGCGCAAGTCATTGACAGAGAAACGACCCGACAACATTATCCACTTCGAGGATGACAGCCGTTGAGGGCCGCTCCGTAGTTTGGGCTGCGTGACGGGTCGGGTTCTCCAAAACTGTGCGGAGCCATGGATGGCGGAGCCCAAGCGCTACATGGACGTACTTGAGCGTGTTTTGGAGAACCCGACCCGTCAGGCAGCAGGCACCAAAACACCAACAACGACAAACGCGAGTACCGGATGACAAGTCTGTTTACCAATCCCGAATTCTGGCAATACCTAAGCATCCCGGTCATTGCCGCACTGATCGGCTGGACCACCAACTGGCTTGCCATCAAGATGACCTTTTATCCCCTGGAGTTCATCGGCAAACCCCCATTACTCGGCTGGCAGGGCATCATCCCCTCCAAGGCCCGGAAAATGGCCGCCATCAGCGTGGATGCAACCATCTCCAAAATCGGCACCGTCGACGAAATCTTCCAACAGATCGACCCCAAGGTACTGGCCGCGCATATCGTGCATTCCGCGGACCCCCGTATTGAAGAATACGTCGACGAAATGATGCTGCGGGAATACCCCACATTCTGGGAAAACCTGCCCTCCTCTGCCCGCAACATGGTCTACGACCGGGTTCGCAAGGCCACGCCCCAACTGGTCGATAATCTGGTCGATGATATCTCCGACAACATCGAAGACCTGCTGGACATCAAGGGCATGGTCATCGACCGCCTGGCCAAGGACAAGCAGCTGCTGAACCGGATATTCCTGGAATGCGGCGAGGTAGAGTTTCGCTTTATCGTCAATTCCGGCCTCTACTTCGGCTTCCTGTTCGGTCTGGTGCAAATGGCAGTGTGGTACTTCTACCAGAGCTGGTGGGTATTACCGTTCTTCGGGTTGCTGGTCGGTTACGCCACCAACTGGATCGCACTGAACGTGATTTTCCGACCCTTGCACGAAAAGAAAATCGGACCGATACGATTCCAGGGACTGTTCCTCAAACGCCAGCAGGAAGTGGCAGAGTCCTTCTGCCACATCGTCACCCACGAGATCCTGACGGTCGGCAACATCATCAACGCCATCATTGAAGGCCCCAAAGGTGGTCGCGCCCGCAACATGGTGAAAAAACACATCAAACCGCTGGTGGATGAAACCGCTGGCATGGGCAAGGCTCTCACTCAGATGGCATTTGGTCCCACCGGGTTTGCCACCCTGAAGAACAAAGTGGGACTGAAAGCCATCGAGATTTCCCAGTCCTCGTTCAACAACCCGATGTTCGAAAAAGACCGGGCCCGGGCAGTGGAATCCATCATGGTAGAGCGGATGATTGCGCTGTCGTCGGAAGAATTCCAGGACCTGCTTCGGCCCTGTTTCCAGGAAGACGAAATCAAACTCATCCTGGTGGGTGCATTCCTTGGCATGGTCGCCGGTATCGGCCAACTGGTCTTTGTATTCGGTGGCGCCCTGGGCTGACCGGGGCGTTTTCCTGTGCATAAAGCAGTGAGGCCTCTATACTGGCAGGTAGCGGGTACGTACCCTTTGACGACCGATCTACCTGGAGGCATTGGATGCCAGGCTTTATCTCCTGGATATCAGAGTTGTTCTCTTCTGCCGGACCAAAGCCTCAGGGTGCCGAACCACGATTGTTCAACCCGGTCACAGACGATACGCCAACCACGGAACAAGACACTCTCCTGATTCAGAATCTGGAGAGTCACCTGTTCTGCTGGCTGCTTGACTCACCGCCTTCTGCACTCAAGGCTGGCGCACCAGCCCTCAACACTATCCTGAGCCAGCTTGAGAACCGCCTCCACAACCAGACTCTGGAAGAACTGCCCCGCCAGCCGCTGACACTCCCCATGCTGATGCGGGCCCTGTCCGATGAATCCTCCGATCGTCACCGTCTGGCCGATATTATCCTCAGTGATCCGGCCCTGACCGACCAATTGCTTCAGATCGCCAACAGCCCCTACTTTCGGCCCGGAGATCAGTCCATCGAGTCGGTAGACCAGGCGGTATTTGTGCTTGGTATTGATGGTATCCGGAATGTCATCTCAGCCGCAGTGATGCGGCCGATGATGGTCGCCCGTAACAGCCGCGAGGCCCTGTTTGCCCAGCGGGTCTGGCGATGGGGGTTGGCGTGCGCGCGCTCGGCGGAACTGATTGCAAGAATTCAGGGCCAGGACACCAGCGCACATTTCATCGTTGGACTCCTGCCGGCACTGTCCTACATCACCCTGCGGCGGGAGATCCACCGTATCTGCCGCGCCAACCGGTACGGAATCGAGCCGGAACCGGCTGTCATAAGGCACGCTCTGGCACGCTATCAGTGGACAACCTCCCAGCTACTGGCCAATGAATGGAACCTTCCACCCAAATACCACGCGTACCTGCTGGCGGCGGAACGTCCCGCTCCCGGGCAGGTCCATACCCCTTTGAATGACGGCATGATCATCGGCACCCGTGAAGCACTCCGTCACGCCCACCAGCGCAATATGGCGGAAGAAAAGCTACTCAGCCTGGTTCGCCTGGACGAGGAACAGTTTGCCCGGGTCCGCAAAGCTCTGATCCGGATGCTCGACGGGGGCAATCAGCCCCACGGCTGACAACGCCCCCTCACAAGAGACTCAGGGGGTATCGCCGGAGGACTTATCATCCAGCAGTTCGGCAAAGGTCTCTGACCCATCCGCCGCGGCACGGTTCCGCAACTGTGACGGCAACACCGCCGGCAGACGATCCACCACCCGGTCCTCATCGTGACGGACAGCGTCCAGCACATTGCCGATGGTGATCAGATTCAATGCCCGCCCCGGGGTTAACTTATCGCCCTGGCTGCCCGCCAGGGTCAGGAATCCGGCACGGATCAGTTTGTCGCTCACTCCCCGGGTTACCTCCCCGGGCACCCTCAACTGGTGCTCCAGCCACTCCTGCTGAGGCGCCGGCTTACCTTCACTGAACGGTTTGGCGACCATCCACATCAACGCCAGGGCCACTTTTTCCTGCAGCTCGGGAGACAGCTGCACCTGATGGCGCTTTGCCACCGAACCGGGATTCTGCAGGTAGAACGATAAACTGGCGCCAAGTAGCAGAATCATCCAGTTGAGATAAATCCAGATCAGCAGAATGATACCGATGGCGAAACTGGAATAGATCGCCTCATACTTGGCGGAGCCTGCCACAAAGGATGCGAACAGCATCCCCGCGGCTTGCCAGGACACCCCTGCCACCAGGCCACCGATAAAGGCATAACGCAGTTTGACCCGGGTGTTGGGAATAAACACATAAACGAAGGTGAATGCTCCCACCACCAGGAAGAAAGGTGTAAATCGACTGACAACAAGGATCAACGAACCAAACGGTTCAATCCTGACCAGTGTCTGCACGAAGTCTGAAGAGAAAATGGTGGCGGTCGCGCCGATGGCGGACACCATCAACAGGGGGCCAACCATGATCACACTCAGGTAATTGCTGAACCGTTGCGCCATGGAGCGCATGTCCGGCACACGCCAAATCATGTTGAAGGAGCGCTCGATTTTCTGGACCAGCGAAATCACCGTATACACCAGCAACGCCAGCCCCACGGACCCCAGCACCCCGACTTTCATGTTGTCGACAAAACTCAGGATCTGCTCGGCAATCTCCAGCCCCTGGGGGCCCATGGGCTCAAAGAACTGGAACAGAAAGGGCTCCATTTTCTGGTGGACCCCCATAGCCTTGAGCACCGAGAAGCTCAGGGCCAGCAGCGGCACAATACTGAGCAACGTGGTGTACACCAGGCTCATGGAGTGCAGCGTCAGGTTGCCACTGACCACATCCCGGATCAGCGCGTACAGACTACGCCCGGTTTTATAGAGCCAGGTCCACGGCCAGTGCTGGGGTGGGTTGGGATTGGCGAGAATCCACTTTTCTGCGGCCTGAAGCCGGTCTTTCAGTTGAAAAGAAGCCACACAACATCCTGTTTGCCAATGTTTTGTACAGATTATCAGTCAGATACCAAATCACAACAAAGTATGGCCGATTGCGTGGCTTTTACTAGCGGTTTCGTGTCAGTTACGGATGCTCAGTTTGTCACATAGTGCCGGCGCGTCCAGCCCCGCATTTCATCCAGCCGCCTGAGGCGGTCGGCGGCCTCATTCAGTGTGGAGGTTATGGGGTACTCGCCATCCAGCATGCCGGCAAAGCGGATGGTCATCAGGTCCCAGAAGCGTTTCATCTCAGGGATGTTGGGCATGATCTCGCCGCGGCTGGCGGAACGGAATGTGTGATCGATGAACGGGTCCTCACTGAGGGTTTCCACCACATACAGGTGGGCCACGGCACCCAGCGGCTTGTCGTCATTCACCGCGTGCAGGCCGTCTTCTGTCAGCAGGTAGTCCTCCAGGAACTGCCTGGCCAACTGCTGATTGGTTGAGACGGCACTGATGCCAGCCGCCAGCACACCCACAAACGGCTTGCCGGGGTCACCCGTGGTCGTGGGCACATCGGCAATGCCCACATTGATGCCGGCATCCCGTATCTCACTCCAGGCCCAGGGGCCATTGATGATCATGGCTGTCTCGCCCGCCTTGAAGCCATCCATCATCGAGCCATAATCCGCATCCTTCGCCAGCACGCCGGAATCCAGCAGATCCTTGATGCCCGCCACCGCGGTGATGGCGCCATCGGTGCCCACCCCCACATTGGAAAGGTCATAAACCTGGTTCGCCAGGCCAAAGCTGTAACCGCCTGAACCGGCAAATACCGGCCAGGAAAAGTACACGTTTTTGTAATCCCAGGAGATGGCCTCAATGCCCTGGCCACTCAACCGATAATGCTCGGCTTTTACCTCCTCCAGAGTGGCGGGCGGGTTTGCCACGAGGTCCTTGTTATAGAGCAGGCTGACCACCTCCAGGGCAATTGGATAGCCATACACCCGCTCCCCCACAGAAACCGCCTGCCAGGCGAAGGGGGCGATGGTTTCACGAACCTGCTCCGAAGGTTCGATGGGCCGCAGATGCCCCTCGTTGATCCAGCTACCAAAGCGATCATGGGGCCAGATGACAATATCCGGCGCCCTTGATGAATAGCCGTAGTGATCGTACTCGGACGTGAGATCGTCCGGGGTTTCCACGGTGACCGGAATGCCGGTTTCCGCCTCGAAGCGCCGGCCTACATCGGCCAGGCCCTGATACCCCTTGTCGGAGTTGATCCAGATAAGCAGCTCGTCGCGCTCAAAGGCCAGAGCCGGCACGGAAAAGAGAGCGGAAGAAAGCGCAAGCGCCAGGATGGGTCTGATCATAGGTGTCGCCCTGTTGTTATTGTTGAGCGTTAGTGACATACATGCCCTCATCTGGGGCATTTCACTGGCAGTTTAAGCAACAGGGAACGGCAGCCGCGTCATACGGCTGTCGTTTTTTCGGGGGTGAGTAAGGGGGGAGTACCCGATATATCAGACAGAGGACAGATTGCGTGCCGTAATCTCAACGATCCTCTGCCTTGCCTCCCGGCTCGCCCAGGCAGAATGCGGCGTCACAATCAGGTTGGGAATGTCATCCGCCAGCAACGGATTGCCATGGCGGGGCGGCTCCTCAGTCAGCACATCAAAGCCTGCACCGGCGATGGTTCCGGCTCTCAGTGCGTCCGCCAGCGCCTGTTCATCCACCAGCCCGCCCCGGGAGGTGTTGATCAGCAGCGCATCACGCTTCATTTTCTTCAGTTCTTCGGCGCCGATCAGGTTGCGGGTTTCATCAGTCAGCAGACAATGCAGCGACAGCACATCTACCTGCGGCAGCAACTCGTCCAGCGGTACCCGGGGGTATCCGTCCACCTCGCTCCGCTCCTGCCCCGGGCGTGCGCCCAGCAGGATCTTCATACCAAAAGCCCTGGCCCGCTCCGCGACACCCTGGCCCAGATCTCCGTAACCAACGATACCCAGGGTGCGACCTTCAAGCTCCATAATCGGATGATCCATCAGGCAGAACATCGCACTTTGCCCCCAACGCCCGGCCCGTACATCCCGGTCGTAGTCCAGCATTCGCGTCGCCAGTGCCAGCATCAGCGCCATGGTGTGCTGCGCCACGGTGGAACGGCCGTAGTTGGTGACATTCATCACCCGGATACCGTGTTCTTTGGCTGCGCTCTGGTCAATATTATTGAGTCCGGTCGCTACTACGGCTACGGTTTCAATTTCCGGGCAGGCCTCAAAATGTTCACGCGTGAGGACGACCTTGTTGACTACAACGGTATCGAAGCCCTGAATCCGTTCAAGCACCTGCTCAGGCGCCGTCCGTTCATGCTTTACAAGGCCGCCGGCAACGGTTTCGACAGGCGTCAGGTCGACGTCGTTTCCAAGGGTACTCGCATCGAGGAAAACCGCTTTCATTCGTTTCTCCTTAACCAAGAAAGCCACAGATTAGGATAGACTGAGAAAAACCTCCAATTGTAAGGATGGGTAGACGATGGAACACGAATTCTGGCACGAACGCTGGGCAAAGAAGGAAATCGGCTTCCACGAGGGGACGATCAATAACTATCTTCACGACCACTGGCCGGAACTGGCGGGAGAAGGCACACCGGCGGTGTTCGTTCCGCTGTGTGGCAAGGCGCACGATATGTGGTGGCTGCACGATCGCGGCCATCCCATCATTGGCGTGGAGCTGAGCGATATTGCCTGTAAGGATTTCTTTGAGGAAGCCGGCGAGAAGGCCCTGGTTCGACCGGGCGAGCCGTTTACCCGCTTCAAGAACGATGATCTGGAACTCTGGTGCGGCGACTTTTTCCAGCTGGTGCCCGATGACCTGAAACACATCCGTCTGGTCTACGACCGCGCCGCGCTGATCGCCATGCCCCCGAAAATGCGCAAGGAGTATGTGGAGCACCTGACGGCGGTTATCCCCGACGGTACCCGCATCCTGCTGATCACTCTGGACTACGATACCGAGATCAAGGGGCCGCCATTCAACGTCAGCGATGAGGAGGTCCGGGAGCTCTATTCCGACGACTACGACATCGAACATATCCTGACCAACACCCTGGCCAAGGATCATCCGTTTACCAAGCGCAAGGGGCTGGCCGGGGCTACTGAGAGTGTGTTTCGGCTCGTTAAAAAGTAGCCTGTTAATGGTGGGGGATCGGCGGCTACAGGGGGTACCCTTTTTGAAAATGGCCGCTTGAACTCGCTTCGCTCAGACAGGCGGTCATTTTAAAAAAGGTACCCCCCATATCCGCCTCGTCTGACCTGTTACGTATACTCGCCATTCTTCGTACTCCAAGCCATTGTGCCCGCCATTTCGCGTTATCTTTTGTCCAGTTTACCCCCTTGGTTTACGGGAGTATGGGGGGAGGTCTTTCTAAAAAACACCGCCTGTCTGAGCAAAGCGAGTTAAAGCGGAGTTTTTTAGAAAGACCTCCCCCCGTGCTCCCTCCCCCCACAAACAAGAACACAAACACAACACAATTTAATGAACCTAAAGCAAAATCCAACTGTCCAAGTTTCCGAGCGTGAACTAAGCTCAAAGTAACCAAACCGAAATCGGCCGCGCACCGTAAATCGGTTTGAAGTATCCATTTCTTCCACTAATAACCAGACACACCGCCCAGGTTGGCGGCGCCGACTGCAACGGGGATATTGCGTGAACTGAATGCTGAAGAACAGCGAGCGAGGGGCCATCTATGAGCATTGTGCAGCACTTCAAAGACCGGTATGAATCAACTCAAGAGGAAGAATACACCCTTGAGGAATACCTGGAGATCTGCAAAAAGGACCCAACGGCATACGCCACTGCCGCGGAGAGGATGTTACTAGCCATTGGCGAGCCAGAGTTAGTCGACACTTCCCGTGACTCCCGACAGTCACGCATTTTTTCCAACAAGGTTATCAAACGTTACCCTGAATTCTCCGACTTCTACGGCATGGAAGAAGCCGTGGAAAATATTGTGTCGTTCTTCCGCCACGCCGCTCAGGGCCTGGAAGAGAAGAAACAGATTCTTTACCTGCTGGGGCCGGTCGGCGGCGGCAAATCCTCACTGGCGGAAAAGCTCAAGTTCCTGATGCAGAAGGTCCCCTTCTATGCCATCAAGGGCTCACCGATGAATGAGTCCCCCCTGGGGCTGTTTGATCCGGACGAGGATGGCCCGATTCTGGAGGAAGAGTACAATATTCCCCTGCGGTATTTTCAGAACATCATGTCGCCCTGGGCGGTGAAGCGCCTGCACGAATACGGCGGAGACATCAGCAAGTTCAAGGTGGTGAAGAAATATCCCTCGGTACTCGACCAGGTAGGTGTCTCAAAGACCGAACCCGGCGACGACAACAACCAGGATATTTCCGCCCTGGTGGGCAAGGTGAATATCCGCATGTTGGAGGATTTCTCCCAGGATGATCCGGACGCCTACAGCTTCAGTGGTGGTCTGTGCCGCGCCAACCAGGGGCTGCTGGAATTTGTGGAGATGTTCAAGGCGCCGATCAAGGTGCTTCATCCGCTGCTGACAGCAACCCAGGAAGGCAACTACAACACCACCGAGGGCATGGGATCGGTGCCGTTTGACGGCATTATCCTGGCCCACTCCAACGAATCCGAGTGGCAGACTTTCCGTAACAACAAGCACAACGAGGCGTTCCTTGACCGGGTGTACATCGTCAAGGTGCCCTATTGCGTGCGGGTATCGGAAGAGATCGAGATCTACAAAAAGTTGCTCAAGAACAGCTCCCTCGCCGGCGCGCCCTGCGCACCGGATACTCTGGACATGCTGGCCCAGTTCTCGGTTCTGTCGCGGATCAAGGAGCCGGAGAATTCCAGCATCTTCTCCAAGATGCGGGTTTACGATGGCCAGAACATAAAAGATACCGACCCGAAAGCGAAATCGATGCAGGAGTACCGCGACGCGGCCGGGGTCAACGAGGGCATGGACGGTCTGTCGACCCGGTTTGCCTTCAAGATTCTCTCCAAGGTGTTTAACTTCGACACCTCGGAAGTGGCGGCCAACCCGGTCCACTTGCTGTATGTCCTGGAGAAACAGATTGAGCAGGAGCAGTTCCAGCCAGAAAATCAGGAGCGCTACCTGCGCTTCATCAAGGAATTCCTGGCGCCACACTACGTCCAGTTCATCGGCAAGGAAATCCAGACCGCGTATCTGGAGAGTTACAGCGAATACGGTCAGAACCTGTTCGATCGCTATGTGACCTATGCCGACTTCTGGATTCAGGACCAGGAATACCGGGATCCGGAAACCGGCGAAATTCTCGACCGTTCTGCCATCAACGACGAACTGGAGAAAATCGAGAAACCGGCCGGCATCAGCAACCCGAAGGACTTCCGCAACGAGGTGGTCAACTTCGTGTTGCGGGCGCGGGCGAACAACCAGGGGCGCAACCCCTCCTGGCTCAGCTATGAGAAGCTGCGCAGCGTGATTGAGAAGAAAATGTTCTCCAACACCGAGGATCTGCTGCCGGTTATCTCTTTCAACCCGAAAGCCAGCCAGGAAGATCAGAAGAAGCACAAGCAGTTCGTCGAGCGTATGGTCGATCGAGGCTACACGGAGAAACAGGTACGGCTGCTGGCCGAATGGTACCTGCGCGTCCGCAAGTCTCACTAAGTCAGTGAGTGTTCACTGAACTGGAGTAAAACTATGGGTATGACCCACATAGTCGACCGTCGCCTGAACGGCAAAAACAAGAGCGCAGTGAACCGGGAGCGGTTCCTGCGCCGCTACCGGCATCACATCAAAAAAGCGGTGGCTGACGCAGTGCAGCGCCGCTCCATTACGGATATTGAGCGGGGTGAGAAAGTCAGCATCCCCTCTCGGGACATTGAAGAACCCATTTTTCATCACGGCCAGGGTGGCAACCGTGAGGTTGTTCACCCCGGGAACAAGGAATTCGTTGCCGGCGATACCCTGCCCAAACCCCAGGGCGGTGGCGGCCAGGGGCAAGGACAGGGTCAGGCAAGTCCGGACGGGGAAGGCATGGATGAGTTTGCCTTCCAGATTACCCAGGAGGAATTTCTCGACTTCCTGTTCGATGACCTGGAACTGCCCAACCTCGCCCGCAAGAAACTCAAGGATACCGAAGCGTTCAAGTATGTCCGCTCGGGGTTCACCACCCAGGGTATACCCGCCAAGCTGGATGTGGTTCGTTCCCTCCGGGGCGCTCATGCCCGACGCCTTGGCCTGGGGGGTGCCCGCAAGAAGAAGGTTCGTGATCTGGAAGAACAACTCGCGGCGCTGAAATCCGCCCCGGATGATCTGGACGCGGCGTTCAGCCATGATGATCAGGTCCAGGCGCTTGAGGAGGAGATTGCGCGACTCAAGGCCAATGTAAAACGCATTCCCTTCATTGATGAAATCGACCTGCGCTACCGGCAGCACGTCAAGCAACCCCAGCCGGCCACCAGCGCGGTGATGTTCTGCCTGATGGATGTGTCCGGTTCGATGACGCAGATGCACAAGGACATCGCCAAACGCTTCTTCATTCTTTTGTACCTGTTTCTCAGGAAGAACTACAAGAAGATTGAAGTGGTCTTCATTCGCCACCACACCAGTGCCAAGGAAGTGGACGAGGAGGAGTTTTTCTATTCCCGGGAAACCGGCGGCACGATTGTGTCCAGTGCGCTTAAGCTGATGCACAAGATTATCGAATCCCGCTATTCTCCCAGTGAGTGGAACATCTACGCCGCCCAGGCGTCGGACGGGGATAACTGGAACGACGACTCGCCTGTGTGCAGCAAGATTCTGTCGGAAAATCTCCTGCCCCTGGTGCAATACTTTGCCTATGTGGAGATCACCCCGCAGGATCACCAGATGCTCTGGTACGAGTACGAGAAAATCCAGGAGCAGTTCCCCCAGAGCTTTGCCCTGCAACAGATCGCCGACCCCGGTGAGATATACCCGGTGTTCCGACAGTTGTTCGAGAGGAGAGCCGCATGAGCGACATCATCGACCGCCCGAACATTCCGGACCAAGATCAACCGAAAGCCACGGAGCCGATATCCACCAGTTCGGAATGGACCTTCGATCTGGTCCGGCAATACGATGAGGAAATCGCCAAGTGCGCCGAAGAATTCGGCCTGGATACATACCCGAACCAGATTGAAGTCATCAGCGCCGAGCAGATGATGGACGCCTACAGCTCCGTGGGTATGCCGGTGGGCTATCATCACTGGTCCTTTGGCAAACAGTTCCTGAGCACGTCCAAGGGTTACCAGCGCGGCCAGATGGGCCTGGCCTACGAGATCGTCATCAACTCCAACCCCTGCATCGCCTACCTGATGGAGGAAAACACCCTGCCCATGCAGGCGCTGGTGGTTGCCCACGCCTCCTATGGACACAACTCCTTCTTCAAGGGCAACTACCTGTTCCGCACCTGGACCGACGCCAGTGCGATCATCGATTACCTGGTCTTTGCCCGGCATTACGTCGCCGAGTGCGAGGAGCGCTACGGGCTGGATGCCGTGGAGGAAGTTCTCGACTCCTGCCACGCACTGATGAACTATGGCGTCGACCGCTACAAACGGCCAGCGCCGATTTCAGCGGCAGAAGAATCAAGGCGCCAGAAGGAACGGGAGGAATACCAGCAACGTCGCATCAACGACCTTTGGCGCACCATTCCCAAAATGGACGATGACGACGATCCGGTAGGGCGCAAAAAACGCTTCCCGGAGGACCCGCAGGAAAACATTCTTTATTTCATCGAAAAAAACGCGCCCTTGCTGGAAACCTGGCAACGGGAAATCATCCGCATCGTGCGCAAGCTGGCCCAGTATTTCTATCCCCAGCGCCAGACCCAGGTGATGAACGAAGGCTGGGCTTCTTTCTGGCATTACACCCTGCTGCACAGCCTGTATGAGAAAGGCCTGGTCAATGACGGCTTCATGCTGGAATTCCTGCAAAGCCATACGGCGGTGGTCTACCAGCCGCCCTTTGACAGCCCGTGGTATTCCGGCATTAACCCTTACACCCTGGGCTTTTCCATCTACACGGATCTGAGGCGGATCTGTGAAAACCCCACTGATGAAGACCGTCAGTGGTTCCCGGACATCGCCGGCACGGACTGGGTGGAAACCCTGCATTTCGCCATGAAGAACTTCAAGGACGAAAGCTTCATCCAGCAGTTCCTGTCCCCCAAGGTCATGCGGGATCTCAAACTGTTCTCGATCCAGAACGACGACCAGGAAGACGTGTACCGCATCACCGCCATTCACGACGAGGACGGTTACCGTGCCCTGCGGGAAAAACTGGCACGCCAGTACAACCTCAGTTACCGGGAACCGAACATCCAGGTGTGGAACGTGGACGTCAGGGGTGACCGTTCACTGACACTGCGACATATCCCGGTCGATCGGGTTCCGCTGGGCAAGGAAACCGATGAGGTACTGCGGCACGCCCATCGCTTGTGGGGTTTTGACGTTCACCTGGAAAGCGTCGAGGAGGGCACGGTGGTGGAAGACTATCACTGCCCGCCGAGGGAACTCGACGACGATTAGCGTCAGAATGCCCATTCCAGGCCGGCGTAGAATGTTCGCCCCGGCCCCGGCTCGAAGTAGCCACGCTCTTCAACGGGTCGATCTGCGTTGGCGTTGATGCGTACATTGGCAAAATAGTCTTCATCCAGCAGGTTGCGTACTCCCGCGTACAGGCTGAGGATCTGATCCGACACTCTCAGGCTGTCGCCTGCCCGCAACCCCAACAACCAATAATCACTGACCCTGGTCTGGTTGCTGTTTTCTGCATACAGATCACCCGTGTATTGCCATTCCAGCGCGGCAAACCGGTTGCCCTGCCCCCGCCACTCCAGCTCGCTGACCCATTGTTCACGGGGCAGGCCCGGCAGCCGGTTTCCACTGGCATCGTTACCTTGCTCATCGGTGAATTCACGCAGCTTGTAATCCGCCAGTGTCAGCGCACTGGTGACGCGCCAGGCGTAGGACAACTCCCAGGCCACGCCCAGTTCGATGCCATCCCGATCGGTGCGGCCGGCATTCTCATAAAAAGTCCGACCACCCTGTTCAAAGGGCAGGATCTCGTCATCCACCCGAATGGAAAACACCGCGATATCGTAACTGAGACCTTCACCGATGACCCCACGCACCCCCACTTCCCGGTTCAATGCCTCCTGGGGGTCGATGTCCGGATTAAACCCGCCACTGCCATCGGGATTGGCGAACTCGGTAAAGGTCGGGGATTCAAACGCCGTGCCGATGGTGCCGTAGATCTGATGCTGGGGCGCCAGGCGGTAGCTGAGCCCCGCGACACCACTGAGCTCCCGGAACGTCCGGCTGCCGGAATCGTCACCGTCTTCCCGGCGATGGTCACTGATGGACAGTCTCAGGCGGTCAAGGCGCGCACCCAGAGAGAGGTTCAACTGGTCCGTCAGCGCCAGGTCGCCCTGGGCAAACACTGCCGCATTGGTGGCGTTCTGGGTTTCATCCTGGGTCTGGCCCGTCACCTCGCCATCAAATGACACCTGATAGCGACGGCGCTGATCCGACTGGCGATGTACATCCACCCCCGCGACCCAGGTCAACGGCAGGCCCGCCAGCTCGGATTCCTGCTGATAATCGGAGCTGATGCCATAGAACCGGCGATCGTAAGCAACCCGGCTGGCACCCGGGAACGGTAACTGCTGGGCGAAATCCCGTCGGCTGAAAAAGGTATTGAGGGTAAGCTGGCCCTTCAGGGCGGCCGCTTCTTCATACTGAAGCCCCAGGGTCTGCTGATTCACACTTTGGCCGGCATCCAGCCGTTTGGCCAGGAAGGTGGCCTGTTGTGGATCCTCTTCGGCCTGGCTGCGGGTTAGCCCTCCGGGGTCTTCCGACTGCGGGTTGTGCAAGGCATTCAGGGTCGCGTTCAGCCGCCGGCCCGGCGCCAATTCATGGGAGACACGGCCGTTAAACAGGCCCTTTTCGGCCTCGCTCTGCTCCCGGTGGCCGTTGACGTTGAGCCAGGACATAGTGGCGATGGCACTGGTAGACCCGGATGTGCCATTACCCTGAACCGCCGCCTTGCGGTAATCATGGCTGCCGCCATCAAGTCGAAGCCGTCCGCCGGCTGGCAGCTCATCCCCGCGTGCGGTGGTGATATCGAGTACGCCACCGGCGGCATTGCCATACTGCACCGATGACGGGCCGCGGATCACTTCGATGCGCTGGGCGGAGTCCAGGTCCACGGCGTCGATCTGGGACTGGCCATCCGGCAGGGTATAGGGAATGCCATCCACCTGAAGGCGGATACCGCGAATACCAAAAGGAGCCCTGGCGCCAAACCCACGGGTAGACAGCCTCAGGTTCTGGGCGAAGTTATAACGGTTCTGGAAAAACAGGCCGGGTACCGTGTCCAGGGATTCGTCCAGCTGCAACCGTTGCTGGCCCTGCCGAATAGCCGGCGCATTGACCACCGACACCGCCGCGGGCGTTTCATACAGATCACGAACCAGGCGCGGGGAGGTCACCTCCAGTACCAGTTCGTCATCCGTACCGGTTGTCTGCTGTGCCAGTATCGGTGCGCCATGGGTCATGGAGACCAATACAACCGCCAGCGATACCTGACTACCCGGCCCCTTTCTGTTCACTTCAATCACCTGTAAGAAATTGCATGAAATCCACCAGCCAGGGCACGAACAGTGCAGTGGCAAACGCTGACAGCGCCATCGCCAGGCCCGAAAACGCCCCCATCTGCGGGCTGACCTGAAAAGCTCGCGCCGTTCCGATACCGTGGGCGGCAACGCCCATGGCGATTCCCCTGGCAGTGTCGTCCTTCACCCGAATCCACTCAAACAGTTTGGTTCCGAGAACCGCACCGGTGATGCCGGTGATCACCACTAGCACCGCGGTCAGGGAAGGCAAGCCCCCGATCTTTTCGGAGATGCCCATGGCCACCGGAGCCGTCGCCGATTTCGGAGCAAGGGACATCTGTATCTCGGTGGTCCCGCCGAGAAGCCTGGCCAGGCCAATGGAACTGCCAGCGGCAATCAACACCCCGCACACCAGCGAAATGGTGACCGGTAACCATAACTGCCGCAACCTGGAAAATTGCTGGTACAGCGGCACGGCAAGGGCGACGGTGGCAGGTCCAAGCAGGAAGTGCACGAACTGCCCTCCCTCAAAGTAGTCGTTATAGGACGTTCCCGTCACCACCAGCAGTCCGATCAGCATGGCGACCGAAGTGACGACTGGATTGGCCAGCGGGTTTGACTGTGTCCGCAGATACAGCCGATAAGCAAGACCATAGGCCACCAGCGTCATGGTCAGCCCTAGCAGTGGCGATGCCGAAAGATAAACCCAGATGTCCCTGAGACCGGGATCAGTCATCGCCCTGCTCCTGTCCCTGCCGGGGCCCGACCAGCCAGCGACTCGTGACCTGCATGATCAGAGCGGTGGCCACCATGGTGATAATGGTGCTGAGTAACAACGCCAGGGTAATCGGAACCCACTCTTCGGCAATACGGTCAAAATGCACCATCATGCCCACACCGGCAGGTACGAACAGCAGCGACAGATGGCTCAGCAGCGCCGAGGAAGCCTGGTCGACCGACGCCGACACCTGCCCCCGGATCAGCAGGGTCACGAACAGCATCACCATCCCCAGAACCGGGCCCGGAATCGGCACGCCAAGCAAGCGGACCGTGACCTCCCCCACCAGTTGATACACCAGTAACAGCGTAATGCCATTGAGAAAATTCATGCCTGTGACTCCGGCTTTGTGTCCATGCCTGAAGCCAGAGCATAACCATTACGGTGACGGCTGAATACCCAGCAACAGTCGGAAGCCGGTGTCCCACCAGGCCGGCATATAGGTCACGACGAGCAACGCGGTCCCCATCACCAGTATCGGCAGAATGAAGCGGAAGTTCCTTTGCCAGAAGGTGCCGTGAAGGCTTTCCCACGCCGTTGGCAGGCCGACCACCTGACGGGTCAGCAAGTGGTTGAGGGCGACCGGCGGCGTCAGGTAGCCCATTTCGAAGGCCAGCACCGTCATTACCCAGAAATGCAGGGGATCAATACCGTTCTTCAGAGCGATCGGCGCCAGGGTGGCATTGACCAGCAGCACCGCCCCGTAGGGATCCATAATCATGCCGATAAACACCAACAGGCCCATCAGCAGAGTCAGGGTCAGCCAGACCGAGCCCAGTTGTTCCGGAAACAGTTCCAGCAGGCCCGACCGCTCGATCAGCCCACCAACACTCACCGACAGTGCCATCAGCATCAACAGGGCGCCAATCAGCGCACTGGAATCCCGCGTGGCCCGCATGACCGATTGTGAGAATCCACTGGGGGGCGGAAGATCCCCCTTGAGATCAGAGTCATCAGCATCCGGATCACGGGCCTTCAGTATCAGTCGCTCGTAGCCTAGGACCAGTAACAGGATCAGCGGCAGGATAGCGGGCGCCGAGAACTCATCCAGCCCACGGTCCAGCAGGACGTTCCACAGAAACACCACTCCCGCAAAAATCGCGATGTACGGCAGTAAAGGAACCAGCGCACGGAGGGTGCCCGGCACCGCTTCCCGTAACGGCGCGATGCGGCCTGCGGATGCACCTCCCAACAGGAATACGTATACCGCATAGACCGTGGCAGTCAGCAACAGTACGCGGGCACCGGCGCTGAACAGTTCATCGGTGGTGACACTGTTGTTGAGAGTGGCAACGATCACCACCAGCAGGCAGGGCCGGAGCATGGTCCCCATGGAGCCGGAGATGGCGGTCGTTGCCAGCGCCAGTTGCTCGGAGGTGCCGGCCCGCCGCAGTTCCCGGTAGAGGGTCAGGCCGGCGGCGAGAATAAAGATACCGGAAGCGCCGCTGTAGGCGGTGGGCAGTGCCGTCAGCAACAACACCACCACGCCCAGCCATTTCGGTGGCAACTGCCAGGGACGGATAACATCGAAGACCTTGCGGGGCAAATGGGTTCTCGCCAATAGCATGCCGACCCAGACATAAAGGCCCAGGTTGAGGAACAGCGCCGACAGTTCCGCCATCATGTTCAGGTAAACGGCGATGCCATGGTAGAAGCCGTGAAAGGCAAACTGCATGGTGGCGCTGATGCACATGTAACTGTAGAGCGGCACACTCAGCAGCGAACGGGGCCAGCTGCCGCCAGGGGCCAGATCCGGTCTTGGCTGCCGAAGTTGCCAGAGGGAGATCAGGGTCAGCGCGCCGAACCCTGCCACCCAGATGTCGTGCATGAAGAGATGGGCCAGGGGTATGCCTGCGTCCGCCTGGGCCAGTTCCTGCTGACGATAGAGCCAGGCCGAGGCCGTCAGCAGGCTGTTCGCAATCAACTGGGCAAGGGTCGCCACCCGGTCATCCCGCCGGGATTCGACCGGACGCAACGCAATGTGCTGCCGCCCGAGGGTCGCCGCGGCGGCGCAGAACAGCAACATGAAGCCCAGCAGAACACGACGGTTGCCGGTGATCAGGACAACCACCCGGGACAGGCCGGTCTCCATCAATGCAAAGGCCTGCACACCAGGGCCATTCAGGGATTGCAGACGATTCCACTCGGCACGCCGCTTCTTGCACGCCGCCGAAGTCGACAGGACCGATGAACGGATTTCTTCCCTGTCCAGATTGCCGCCAAAGACATCAGCAAACGGATCCGCGGCCATCTCTGCCTTCTTCGCCGCCACCGCCAGTGCCACGGCGGCTTCAGGATCCGCCACCACCTGGCAATCCGGCGCGGAGATCTGCTCAATCATCCGCAGGTTGAAGTAATCCGGCCAGGTTTCCCCGCCAATCTCCAGCAGACGGGAATGCAGCGTCTCCCCCACCGAGGCCAGCAGGGTGAGCACCAGGATAACCAGCATCGGCAGGCTGGTCAGTGTGATGGACAGGGTACGGCCACGACTGGCCGGCAGGTGTCGGACGTCGGTGGTCATCCGTTACTCCACCGGATCGGTGCATTCCTCCCGGGCGCCATTCGCCCGGCACCGGATCTTGCGTTGCAGGGTCAGCATATCCGCGCTGTAGTAGCCCTTATCACGTAACTCCACCCGCGCCTGCTGCATCATTCGATCGTATTCCCGGCGGTCTTCGGCGGGAATCTCAATCCACCACTTATCCGGCACTTTCTCTTCTTCCATGCGCACCCGGCTGATGATTTCGTCAAACCCCTGATAGAACGCTTCCCGGACGAACTGCGCCAGCTCGTTGGGCACCACCTCCGACCGGCCAATCAACTGCGCAGTGATATGGGTCAGGGGCAGATCGACGATACCGCCATCAGGCTCCAGGCCCTTGTAGAGCTCCATGACTTCATAGGCGGCCAGTGGCGCCGCCAGCACATCCACGACACCGGTATTGAACATGTTCGGGGCGTTGACGATATCCGCCACCACCGGGGTTGCGCCAATGCCGGAGATCATTTCCGCCTGGACCGGATCGTAGTCCAGCACCGCCACCCGTTTACCCGCGGCCTTGGCCAGGGTGTTGATTTTTCGATCATCAACGAACACATGCGCGGCGCCAGCCGGTGCAATGCCCATCACCACGTAGCCATTGCTGACCATGCGTTCGGCACTGCGGGAATCCGCCATCAGCTTCAACCCCAGGCGCATCTGCTCCCTTTCCGGAAATCCGCCAATGGAATCCAGGGTGCCGGTGTAACGGTTGAACAGCCGTGCCCTCAGCCCACTCATCAAGGCAGCATCACAGGTCCCGGATTTCAGCTCCTCCACCATCACCGACTCACTGGTGTACGGCACCATTTCGACATTAACGCCGAATTCAAGAATCTTCTTGCGCTGCTCCTGTGCTGCCCCGAAGACGGGTCCGGAACGGCCGAAAATGTCCCAGATACACACCCGGTAAACACGATCCGGATCCGGCTCCAGCCCGGTCAGTTCCTGAAACGCTGCCACGCGTTCCTCAAGCGGAAGAGACTGGTCATAAATCGTGGATCGCAATTGGTCGTCATCAGACCAGGCAGCGGTGGAGAGCATAAGCAACAGGCAGGCGGCCATCGCCCGCATGACTATCGCGGAATTATGGATAAGGTAGAACGTCATTGTTATTGTCCTGAGCTCCAGAGCAAAAGCTCAGAGTACCAGTGAAAGGCAACGGCCCCTCTGTCTCTGGCGGCAAGGGTGCCATGGCAAAAGTGTCAATAACACTCTCGGGGAGGGGGATTGCGGAATGATGCTGAGAGGGAAGAGATGGGCGTACAGAGCCCCGGCATAGGCATGCCGGGGCTCAGGATAGCCCGGAAATCAGAACTCCAGGGTAACACCTCCGATCAGTCCCAGTTCGCCATCGTACAGGTCAACCTCACCCAGCAGCTTGAGGTTTTCGCGAACGGCAAAACGCGCGGTACCGGTCAGGCCAACATAGTCGAGGTCGCCGGTGATGAAGCGGGCGCTGCCGCCGATTTCCAGCTTGTCATCCAATTGGTGTCTCAGGCCGCCACGCAGGCCAAGGGCAGTGTCATCAACCGAAGCGGACACGCATTCAACGCTAAAACCGGTATCGAAGCATTGTCTGCCACCGTCGATATCCTGGTATTCGACCGTCAGGCCACCCCAAACGTCCGTCTTGGCGTCCAGGCCATGACGGTAACCACCGCCAACGTGCAGCGCGGTCAGGTCCACATCATCTGTCAGGTACTTGAGCCCACCAAAGGCAAATATGTTCTCGTTGATAGCAATAGAGCCGCGCCCGTCAACACCTAGAAACGTTTGTGACTCGTAGCTTGGGTAGAGCGCCAGGCCGCCTTCCACGTAATTGTAGCTAAGGCTCTCGGCGGCAACAGCGGTTGGCAGCAAGGCTGCAGCGGCAACAAGTCCGGCCATTCTTTTTTTCATCTCACACCTTATTTTGATCTGATTGTTAGTCGACATTGAAACCGTTATTCCCAGAAAAACGGGGTACCATGATACCCTTATGAGCGATCTGGTTAAGGCACTTCTTGTTGTAAATCTGTTACTTGCACGCATGCACACGAGTTTGAGCCGGAAAATGGCCATGCCCCGATGGGGGAAGGGAAGCGCCAATAACATCCTCAGGAGGCAGGCGCCTTGATGGAGGATTGCGGAATGATACTTCGACCATACATGGCCAGCACAAAGCCTATCGGGAACATCAACACCCCGTATACCGCTGCCGGAATGGACATGGCACTGGATTCAAGCAACGTCAGGGTCACCATCAGCGCGATGGTGCCATTTTTGACACCAAGCTCGACGGCTACCGCCAGGGACTCCCTTTGTGTCAGTCCTGCGCCCCGCCCGACCAGTAAGCCCAGGGCAATGCCGGCAATATTCAGCAGGATGGTAGCCGGGCCCGCTTGTTTCAGAAGATCCCAGATCTGGTCACGAACGCCGTAAATCAGGCCGACAATCAACACCGCCAGCACGATACCCCCGAAGATGCTGACCACCCCCTCAGCCTTCTTTGCCATCAACGGGTTTCGGGTCCGGACCACCATGCCAATGGCGACCGGGAACAACACAATGCCAATAAGCATCCCCACAGTCTTCCATACCGGCAGCACCACGGTTTCCTGGGTGCCCATGTAGAAGTCCAGTGCCAGATTGGTGAACAGCGGCAGGGTGAGGATGGTGATCAGGCTGGCACTCACGGTCAGGACGATGGACAGCGCGATGTTTCCACGGGCCAGCAGGACAAACAGATTGGACGTGGTTCCACCCGGGCAGGCAGCAATAATCACCAGGCCCACGGCAATCGCGGGTGGAACAGCCAGCAGACTGGCCAGAGCAAAAGCCACCAGTGGCATCACCAGAATCTGAGCCACGGTTCCGACGATCATGCCCTTTGGATACACCGCAACCTGACGGAAATCGCGAACCGTCAGGGTCATTCCGATACCGATCATGATAATAAACAGGGCGATCGGTAACCCCGCTGAAATCATTGGACTGGATTCCACGCTGCCTCCAGATTGTTGTTTTTATGAAGTTAGTCGGCTACGGAAGGTAGCACAAGCCGGTCACTCCCGGTGACAGACATTTCGCAACAACATGTAACGAACGCTGCCCGTCACAGCCACTGACGGTAGGGAACCATTACCCCGGTAATTCGTGTGATTGATCCGTAATGTTGCGTATACTTTCGCAAAATAACTAATAATCCGTGCGGGCTGACGACAAGCAGCCGAAGCACAACAAGGACATAAGGACGAGACACGAATGAAACGCCTGGGAACCCTGGATGCCTCCTGGCTGGCAGTAGAATCTGAAGACACTCCGATGCACGTGGGTACGCTGCAGATTTTTTCTTTACCCGAAGGAGCCCCGGAGACCTTCCTCCGGGATATGATCAACCGGATGAAGGAAACCGGTGATGTGGCGCCGCCCTGGTGCTCGAAGCTGGCCTTTTCAGGATTGTTGGGGCGACTGGTTGCCCCCGCCTGGAAAGTCGACAAGGACATCGACCTGGACTATCACGTACGCCACTCTGCCCTGCCAAAGCCCGGCGGAGAGCGTGAGCTCGGCATCCTGGTATCGCGCCTGCATTCCAACCCGCTGGACTTTTCCCGTCCGCTCTGGGAATGCCACGTCATTGAGGGCCTGGAGAACAACCGTTTTGCCCTCTACACCAAGATGCATCACTCCATGATTGATGGCATCAGCGGCGTCCGCCTGATGCAAAGGGTGCTTACTACCGACCCGCACAAAACCGAGATGCTGCCGCCGTGGTCCGTCAAACCGGAGCGCCGCCGGGGCAGCAAGACCGACAAGGAAGCCACCATTCCCGCAGCGGTATCCCAGGCCATGGATGCCCTGAAACTGCAGGCGGATATGGCGCCCCGGCTGTGGCAGGCCATGAACCGGCTGATTCATTCAGCCCGGCATCCGGAGGATGGGCTGACGGCGCCTTTTACCGGCCCGCTATCCACCCTCAACCACCGGGTCACCGGCCAGCGCCGATTTGCCACCCAGCATCACCAACTGGACCGGCTCAAGGAGCTGGCCCGGGTGTCTGGCGGATCACTCAATGACATTGTGCTGTATCTCTGTGGTACCGCCCTGCGCCGGTTTCTGCTGGAACAGGATAACCTGCCGGACACGCCCCTTACGGCCGGAATTCCGGTCAATATCCGCCCCGCGGATGACCAGGGCACCGGCACCCAGATCAGCTTCATGATCGCCTCGCTGGCAACGGATACTGCCGATCCCCTGGCCCGGCTGAAGGACATCAAGTCGTCTACCCGTCGCGCCAAGGAGCATCTGCAAAAGCTGCCCAAAAGCGCCTTGACCCAGTACACCATGTTGTTGATGTCGCCCTACATCCTGCAATTGATGTCCGGCATGGGGGGAAGGATGCGCCCGGTGTTCAACGTCACCATCTCCAACGTTCCGGGGCCTCAGCGCACCCTTTATTACGAAGGGGCAAAACTGGAAGCCATGTACCCGGTGTCCCTGATTGCCCATGGCGGTGCACTCAACATTACCTGTCTGAGTTATGCAGGAGCATTGAACTTCGGCTTCACGGGATGCCGGGATACGTTGCCAAGCATGCAGAAGCTCGCGGTGTATACCGGTGAAGCGCTGGACGAACTGGAAAGCCTGATTCTGCCGCCAAAGCCCGAAACGAAAAAGCAAGCGCCCCGTCAAAAGGCCTGAATCCCGTCAGGCCTTGCCACTCTGCCAGTGAGCGGCACCGACAAAGATCAGTTGAAGGAAGCGGGTGGTCCGCTTCCGGATCTGGTCAACCTGGTAATCGTCATCCGGCGACACGCCCAACAGGTCGGTGAGACAGAAAGCCACCGTTCGCACCACCAGGTCACAGGTCATATCCAGGTCGGCATCACTCAGGTGTTCCGCCAGCCGTAAACGCCTCAGGTCGTTAGCCAGTTCGCTGGCAAAAAAACGCATCTCACTGCGAATCCCTTCCTGCACAGCGCGACTCTCCCCCGCCAGGCCCTGGGCCATAAAGAAGAAGAAGCTCCGGTTTGCTTGCACGTGGTTGATAAAAATGCCGACCGACTCTTCCATCAACTTGTCTGCCTGCAATACGTTGTTGCGCGCTTCCCGCATCATACGTCGCAGCACAAGCCCCAGCTCGTCAACAAGCTGCAACCCCAGATCGTCCATGTTGCGGAAGTGCCGATAGAAGGACGTGGGTACCACACCTGCCTGACGGGTCACTTCGCGTATGCCCAGACTGGCAAAATGCCGGCCCTTGCCAACGAGGGTTAATGCCGCACTCATCAGTTTTTCCCGGGTCTCTCCCGGCTTGCGCCGCTGCTTTTCTGCCATGCCCTCACCGTACTGCAGGTTTCAGTTATATCAGGTACACAAGTGTACACATTTCGGAAAGATAAAGTACCTGAAGCTTGTCATTTTGCGCCAACAGCAAAAATACCAATTGCCCACCAACAACTCCCTGTGTACAGTCGTACACATAAGTGAACAACTGTACACAACGGTGCAGATAGAGAGAGCCATTATGTTATCCAGAATCGAAAAAACTTCCGCCTTACAGTGGCTGGGCAAGCAGCTTTTTAACCGGGAAGATCCGGCTGCTTTTTTTGACCCTCTGCTGGAGCGCATCAACCCGATGTGGGTACAACAGTACACACCAGCGCGGGTTGAACGCATTGAAGACGAAACCGCTGACACCAAAACTTTCGTTCTGAAACCGGCGAAACGTTGGGCGGGTTTCGAGGCCGGTCAGCATGTGAACATCTGTATTGATATTGATGGCGTACGCCGGAACCGAACCTTCAGTCTGTCCAGTGCGCCTGCGCAGTGGCACGACAACGGAACCGTTACGCTGACCATCAAACGCCTGCCGGGCGGCCTGGTCACCAACTGGATGCACGACAACCTGAAGCCGGGCGCCACCCTTGGTCTGGGTGAAGCATTTGGCGACTTCCTGACTCCCGAAGCCGGCGAACCGCTGCTCTATATCGCTGGTGGTAGTGGCATCACGCCGGTACTGAGTCAACTGGAAACCCTGGCGGCTTCCGGGTACCAGGCTCCGGTGACCCTGCTGTATTTTGTACGCACCCAGGCAGACATCATTGCCGCGCAGAAACTGTACGAGCTTCGCCAGAACTGGACCGCGCTCACCCTCAACATCATTGCAACCAATGAGAGTGAGACGCCGCGCTTTCTGAAAGAAGCCGATCTTGATGAAGTATCTGGCATTGACGCTCGCCGCTGCTACCTGTGCGGTCCGAAGGGCCTGATGGATCTGGCCACTGACCTGCTGACTCAACGCGGCATTGGCGAAGACAGAATGCACAGCACGTTCTTCGCCGCGCCCCAGGCCGCCCTGGATTCCGATAGCCTCGGTGGCGAGGTCCGTTTCAGCAACAGTGATATCAGCGTGTCGTCAGAAGGCGACGCTCCGCTGCTGGACATTGCCGAGGCCGCAAAGCTGTCACCCCGTTACGGCTGCCGCATGGGGATTTGTCACCAGTGCAGCTGCAAGAAAACCAGCGGCACCGTCGTTAATCGTTTAACCGGAAAAAGCTCCGGGCCCGGAGAGGAGAACATTCAATTGTGCATATCCGTTCCTCAGGGCCCAGTTACCGTTGAGCTTTAACTGAAAAAGACAGGAGTACCATCATGAAACAGATGAACGAAGCACAACTGAACGAGCTTGAACAAGACCTGAACGCCATCCGTGACGAGGTACTCGCCGACCTGGGTGAGCGTGACGCCAACTACATCCGTCGCGTCGTACGCCTGCACCGGGCGCTGGAAGTCGGCGGCCGGGTGATGATGCCCTTCGGCTTTATTCCCCCGGTTTTTGTGGCGGCGACCGCGGCGCTGGGCATTTCCAAGATCATTGAGAACATGGAAATCGGTCACAACGTCATGCACGGCCAGTACGACTGGATGAACGATCCGTCCCTGCACTCACAGACCTACGAGTGGGACACCGTGTGCACCGGCGACTCCTGGCGCCTGACCCACAACTACGAGCACCACACCTACACCAACATCATCGGTAAGGACCGGGACTATGGCTATGCCCTGCTCCGTCTGAGCGATGACGAGAAATGGCGCCCGGCCCACAGCCTGCAGTTCATCAACTACATTCTGCTGAGCGTATTTTTCCAGTGGGGCGTGGGGCTGCATGAGTTGGAATTCGAGCGTATTCGCCGCGGCGAAGTCAGCCTGAAAGAGAAACTGCCGTTCCTGAAAGGGTTCTTCCGCAAGGGTGGCCGTCAGGCGTTCAAGGATTACGTGTTCTTCCCGCTGATCACCTTCCCGGTTGCACCGATCGTGCTGGCCGGCAATATCAGCGCCAACCTGATGCGTAACCTGTGGTCATCCACAGTGATTTTCTGCGGTCACTTCACTCAGGATGCAGAGACCTTTACCGAGGAAGAGTGTGAAGGTGAAAGCAAGGGGCACTGGTACCTGCGCCAGCTGACCGGGTCATCCAACTTCTCGGGTAACCGGTTTGTTCACCTGCTGAGTGGCCACTTGAGCTATCAGATGGAGCACCACGTGTTCCCGGATCTGCCGGCACACCGCTATCCGGAAATCTCAGAGAAGGTCCAGGCGGTCTGCAAGAAGCATGGCATCCACTACAATACCGGTAGCTTCGCCGGACAGTATGGCACCGTGCTCAAGCGGATCCTCAGCTACTCACTGCCTGACCGTCTGCGGGAAAAGTGGACGGCTCTGCCTCAATCAGCCTGATTCATGCAATCTGTAACAATCTGAGTAATTGCGGCCGGTGCTGGTTCTGAACCACATCGGCCAGCGTGTATTTGTCGAGGGTTTCCAGAAACGCCTTCAGAGCCTCCCCAAACATCGACTTCAGCCCGCATACCGGCGTGATCCGGCAGGCAGCGCCCGAGGAAAAACATTCGACAATACTCATATCCTGCTCCGTTTCCCTCACCAGTACACCAATATTGATGTCTTCCGGCGCCATGTGCAGGCGCATGCCCCCTTTCTTACCCCGGACCGTTTCGATGTATCCCTTCTTGTTGAGCTGATGAACCACTTTCATCAAGTGGTTCTTGGAGATATCGTAGCTGTCGGCAATTTCCTGGATGGTCGCCAGGCGGTCACCCTGCACTGCCAGATATATCAGCACACGCATCGAATAGTCTGTGTAGCGGGTGATGTGCATTCGTTTACTCCAAGGATGCGAATGAGAAGCTCAATACGACGGCCTGGTAATCAGGAAGGCCGCCAGCCCGATAAAAAACAGGCCAAGCCCAGCCAACAAGGCTGCCGACGCGCCTGACAGGAAGAGAATCGACCAGCTGATCACCAGCATCACGCAGGCGAGAACCTTGCCACGTCTGGGTACTGCCCTGCGCGCTCTCCAGTTCTCAATGGCCGGCCCGAACGTACGATGATTTTCCAGCCATGAGGCAAATTCCGGCGACCCTTTACTGGCGAAAAACGCGGCCAGCAGTATGAACGGGGTGGTCGGCAGTAACGGAAGAACGACACCCAGCAGGCCGATGCCAGCGAACATATACGCTAGAAACTTGAATACGGTTTTTCCGGGAGCACCACTCATCTGCAAGGCCTCTACCGCCAGTTGATATACTCTATAATTCTACCAGCAATCAGCGCACTGGCCTCACAAGTTGCTGCAACACACCCAGCAGCATAGTATTCCGGTGGTACGAGGGCCGTGGAGTATCAGCAAGGCTTACCTCGCAGGGGTATCGGATTCTTTGCGTCTTTCTGCGATACTTGATCTATCATTGACCATATGTCCAGACAGGGAAACCTGCCATGCCACAATCCAAGCTGACAGACCGTTTCGGCCGCACCGTTAACTACGTGCGCCTGTCCGTTACTGACCGCTGCGATTTCCGCTGTGTGTACTGCATGGCCGAGGAAATGACGTTCCTGCCTCGCCAACAGGTGCTGACACTGGAAGAGATTGCCCGCGTGGCGAGAACGTTTGTGTCTCTGGGCACCGAGAAAATCCGGCTGACCGGGGGCGAGCCTTTGGTAAGGCGGGATATTCTGGAACTGGTCAAGGAAATTGGCAGCTACGGCCTGCGGGATTTTGCCATGACCACTAACGGCAGCCAGCTGCCAACCATGGCAGAGCCACTGCGCAAAGCCGGACTCAAGCGGCTGAATATCAGCCTGGATTCCCTGGATGCCGATAAGTTCAGCCGCATCACCCGCACCGGCAAGCTTGCCCAGGTGCTCGATGGGATTGACGCTGCCAAAGAAGCCGGTTTTGAAGGCATCAAGCTCAATACCGTGGTTATGAAAGGAGGCAACGACCAGGAAGTACCAGAGTTGGTGGAGTTTGCCCGCAAGAAGAACGTGGACATTACCTTTATCGAGGAAATGCCACTGGGGGAAATCTCCGATCATGACCGCGGGCAGGTGCTTTGCACCAGCGATGAAGTTCGTGAGATTATCGGCCAACGCCATGAGCTGGCCCCCACACCGGAAGACTCCGGTGGCCCTGCCCGCTATTACCGCATGCCGGACAGCGATATCCGGGTCGGTTTTATTTCACCCCATTCCCACAACTTCTGCTCTACCTGTAACCGCGTTCGGGTAACGGTAGAAGGCCGCCTGCTGCTTTGTCTTGGCAATGAGCATTCCGTCGACCTGCGTCGTGTTCTGCGCGGCCATCCGGTGACTGACGACAAGCTTCGGGAAACCATCATCAACGCCATGGACCTCAAGCCTGAGCGCCATCACTTCTCCAGCAATGGCGATGTACAGATTCTGCGCTTCATGAATATGACGGGGGGCTAACCAGCCCGATTTACAGCGCGTAGATCAAATCCCGCGCCCCCGGAATACCCGCAGCAGAATCACCACAATCGCAACCACCAGCAGAATATGAATTAAGCCGCCCATGGAGTAGGAAGTCACCAGGCCCAAGACCCAAAGCACCAATAGAATGACAACAATTGTTTCCAGCATGGCTGTATACCCCTATTGATCCGCCGTCGAACCACGAACGCCTGAAAACGTGGTTCGGGTGGACTGACCCATCCTAGTTCTTGCTGAAGAATTCCTTGACCTGCTTTTCAGCCTCGTCGCGGGTTACTGCGTACCGTTCCTGAACCAGGCCCGCAAGCTTTTCCTGGCGGCCTTCCGTCGCAAGCAGTTCATCTTCTGTCAGCTTACCCCAGACCAGCTTTGCTTTGCCGACCTGTTGCTTCCACTTATCCTTCGTTTCTTCAACACTGAACAAGCTCATGATCTCCCCTCCTTTGGTTATGACTTTAAGATGAGATTATTGTGTTGCCATATCCCGGTCTGTTCGCTGGCACACCTAGGGCGAGCGACTCTGCTGCCTGTCATCGATTCAGATAATGCGCGAAAAACTCTGACTCGACCCCGCCTTCCGATACAGATCAAAAATCTGACAGATGGCCCGAATCAGCAGCCGGCCAGCGGGCTGAACCCGGAGTGCATTACCGTCATCCGCAATCAGTTCATTCTGAATCATTGGCTTCAGTCGGTTGAGCTCATCGCTAAAATAACGGTCAAGGTCCTCTCCCCATTCACTGGAAAACTGTTGCCGATCCAACTGGAACTGGCAGATCAGTTGGCCGATGACCCAGCGGCGAATACGGTCATCACGGGTCAGGTTTACGCCTTTGGTGATGGCAAGCTGGCCAGCATCAATGGAAGCTTCCCAGGAAGGCAGATCATGGTTGTTCTGGAAATAGGCATCGTCAGTCTGGCCGATGGCGGACACGCCCAGAGACACCAGATCACAATCGGAATGAGTGGTATAACCCTGGAAGTTCCGGTGCAGTCGCCCCTCGCGCTGGGCCACTGCCAGGCTGTCATTGGGCTTGGCGAAATGGTCCATGCCGATGTACTCATAGCCTGCTTCCAGCAACCGGTTGATGGTGTTGTGGAGGATGGTTAGCTTTTGCTGGGGCGTAGGCAGGGTATCCGCCAGAATCCGGGTTTGCGGGTAGAACCTGTCCGGCAGGTGGGCGTAGCTGAACACCGAGAGCCGGTCCGGCGACATTTCGATCACCGCCTCCAGAGTTTCGGCAAAGCTTTCCGGTGTCTGGTAGGGCAGGCCGTAGATCAGGTCCAGGTTGATGGAGCGGAAACCGAGTCGGCGGGCCTCGTTCAGCACGGCCTCGGTCATGTCACGGGGCTGGATTCGGTTCACCGCTTTTTGCACCTGGGGATTCACATCCTGCACTCCAAGGCTGATGCGGTTGAAGCCCAACTGCCACAAGGTGGAAAGGGTGTCCTGGTCCACTTCGCGCGGATCGATCTCCACGCTGTAGTCACGATCTTCATTGGTCTGCAGGTTGAACAGTTCACCATAACCCGCCATCAAATGCGCCATGACATCGTTCGGCAGGAAGGTAGGCGTGCCGCCGCCCCAGTGCAACTGCTTAACAGGCCTGTCCGCCCCGAAAAGCCGGGACTGTATCGCGGCTTCATTCAGCAATCTTTCCACGTACGGAATGGCCTTGTGGCGCTGTTTGGTGATCACCTTGTTGCAAGCGCAGTAGTAGCAAAGGTGGGCACAGAACGGCAGATGGGTGTAGAGAGACAAAGGCCAGTCGCTGGCCTTGCTGCGAGCAGCTGCCTTCACCATGTCTTCTATCGGGTAGTTCTGGTTGAATTCCACGGCCGTCGGATAGGACGTATAGCGCGGGCCACTCAAGTCATAACGCCGGATCAGCGCGTCATCCCAGATAAATTCCGGGAGGGTGGATTCATTGGATGCAAATGCGGGAGTGGAAATCATAGCAGGAACTCTGAACGTCGATTTGGGGCAAGCCGGGACCAGTCGCCATTTTATGGCAACCTGGGCGACGACCACTTGATGTGGGTCAGCTTACCGATATTCGAATTTTATCAATCTCCCACCTGAACCACCCTTGTGCTGTTGACGTATTTCACCCTACCTCTTTATGAGGATCACATGGTGTCGGCCGCCCGGCGGGTGGAGAGGGCCCTGCCAAAATACGCTGTGAATACATCCTTGTACGCTCGGGCTCCGCCATCCATGGCTCCGCACGATTTTGGCAGGGCCCTCTCCACCCCCCTGACTATGCACCAACGCCTAAACCTTGGAGCACGATCCAAACATGCCAAACCTGATTCTGATTCTCGGCGACCAATTGACCGCTGATATAAGCGCACTGGAAGGCGCTGACCGAAAACGGGACAGGATCGTGATGGCAGAGGTCCACGACGAGGCCAGCTATACCAACCACCACAAGAAAAAACTGGTCCTGCTGTTCAGCGCCATGCGGCACTTTGCTCAGCGGCTTGAGGCGGAGGGCTGGCATGTTCACTACCAGACCTACCACCCCGATAACGAGGCCCGGAGTCTGGAGGCTGTTGTCGCCGGTCAGCTCGGGGAGACCGGCGCGGATCGGGTGATCACCACCGAATGCGGCGAGTGGCGGCTGCACGAGCAGATCGGTCAGTGGCATGAACGGCTTGGGGTGCCGGTGGAGATCCGTACGGATACCCGGTTTATCGCCAGCAAGCAGGAATTCTCAGAATGGGCAAAAGATCGCAAACAGCTGCGAATGGAGCTCTTTTACCGGGAAATGCGGCAAAAAACTGGCTTGTTGATGACTTCCGATGGCAACCCCGAGGGTAGGCAGTGGAACTTTGATGCGGATAACCGGCGCAAATGGACCGGTAAGCCGCCGGCTCCCGCTCCTTTTCGCGTGGAACCCGATGAGGTAACGCGGGAAGTGATTGATCTGGTGGAGCAGCACTTTGCCGATCATTTCGGCACCACGGAGGACTTCCACTTTGCCGTGACCCCGAACGATGCCGAGCAGGCGCTGGACTACTTTATTGATTTCGCCCTGCCCTGTTTCGGCGATTTTCAGGACGCCATGTCCGATAGTGAGGACTGGCTGTTTCACTCCATTCTGTCTCCCTATATCAACTGCGGTCTGCTTGACCCGTTAGCCGTGTGCGAAGCCGCTGCCCGGGCCTGGTATGCCGGGCGGGCGCCGATCAATGCGGTGGAGGGATTTATCCGGCAGATTCTGGGTTGGCGGGAGTTTGTGCGGGGTATCTACTGGCTGAATATGCCGGAGTATGCCAGGGAAAACCGGCTCGGTAATACCCGCGCCCTGCCCTGGTTCTACTGGACCGGGGAAACGAAGATGCGCTGTATGCACAAGGCGATTGATGCCACTCGCCGCAACGCCTACGCCCACCACATTCAGCGGCTGATGATCACTGGCAATTTGGCGCTGCTGGCGGGCGTCAAACCGGAAGAGATCTGTAACTGGTATCTGGCAGTTTACGCCGATGCCTACGACTGGGTCGAGCTACCCAACGTACTCGGTATGGTAATGCATGCCGACGGCGGCTACCTGGGCTCCAAACCCTACGCCGCCAGCGGCAAGTACATCCAGCGCATGTCCGACCATTGCAGCAACTGTCATTACAAGGTCAATAAATCCACGGAAGAGGATGCCTGTCCGTTCAACGCCCTGTACTGGCATTTCATCGACCGGCACCGGGATGATTTCGCCAACAATCCTCGCATGGGCATGATGTACCGGAACTGGGACAGGCAGAAGCCGGAACGGCGGGAGGCGCTGCTCCAGCGTGCCGACGACTTGCTGGCACGGCTGGAGCAACTGTGAGCAAAGAGCTCAGTAGGCGTTATTACGGGCGAATGCGCTTCTCGCTTTCCGGGTCGAAGAACACGACTTTTCTCATATCGAACATAAGATCGGCTTCCTCGCCCCAGTTCACCGGGTGCTCCGCATCCAGCCGGCACTGCACATCGGTATCATTGAGGCGGATAACCGCGAGCACGTCCGGCCCGGTCGGTTCGGTGACTTCCACCGTAAAGCGACCGCTGGTCACCATTGGATGATCTGCCTTCTGATCGTCCGGCTGGCTTATATGCTCCGGGCGGATGCCAAGCACCACCCGCCTACCGGCCCAGCCCTCCAGATACGCCGGCACTGGCAGGGCCAGCTTGCGACCGTCGCTGCCTTCAACCGTCACTGACAGGCCGGTTCCCGCCCGTTCGATCGCCACGTCAATAAAACTCATGGAAGGCGACCCCATAAAACTCGCCACAAACAGGTTCTCCGGGGTGTCGTAGACTTCCTTTGGCGTACCCAGTTGCTGCAACTCGCCATCCTTGAGCACTGCAATCCGGTCCGCCAGGGTCATGGCCTCGATCTGGTCATGGGTGACGTACACAATGGTGGTTCTCAGCCGCTGGTGCAGCTTCTTGATCTCGGTACGCATTTCCACCCGCAGTTTGGCATCCAGGTTGGAAAGCGGTTCGTCGAACAGGTAGATCTTCGGCCGTCTGGCCAATGCTCGCCCCATGGCCACCCGCTGCTGCTGACCACCGGATAGCCGGGAAGGCTTTTTATCCAGCAATGCGGAGATCTGCAGCAGGTCGGCAACACGCTCGACTTCCTGACGAATTTCCTCTTTCGGCATACCGCGAATCTTCAGGCCGAAGGCAATGTTCTCGCGCACCGACATGGTGGGATACAGTGCATAGGACTGGAACACCATAGCGATGTCCCGATCCTTCGGCTCCATGCCCGATATGTCCTTGCCATTCACCACAATCGAACCACCGGTAATGGATTCCAGGCCGGCAATGCTGTTCATCAGCGTGGATTTTCCACAGCCCGATGGCCCGACCAGGGTCAGGAATTCACCGGACGCGATGTCAATGTTGATGCCCTTGAGGGTCTCGTCCAGGGCCCCTGTGTAGGTCTTGCGGATGTCCCGCAGTTCAAGTTGTGACATTGTTGTTTTACCCCTTAACCGAGCCGGCCGTCAGGCCGCGTATAAAGTACTTGCCTGCCACGATGTACACCACCAGCGTTGGCAGCGCGGCGATCATGGCGGCGGCCATATCCACGTTGTATTCCTTCACCCCGGTGCTGGTGTTCACCAGATTGTTCAGGGCGACCGTTATCGGCTGGCTGTCGCCACTGGCGAAGACCACGCCGAACAGGAAGTCGTTCCAGATCTGGGTGAACTGCCAGATCAGCGACACCATGAAAATCGGCGTGGACATGGGCAGCAGGATGCGAAAGAAAATAGTGAAAAATCCGGCACCATCCAGCCGTGCCGCCTTAACCAGGGCATCGGGTATGGCCACGTAATAGTTACGGAAAAACAGCGTGGTAAACGCCACCCCGTAGATCACGTGGACCAGCACCAGACCGGCCGTGGTGTTCGCCAGGCCCAGCTTGCCCAGGGTTGCCGCCATTGGCAGCAGGACGACCTGGAATGGTACAAAACAGCCAAACAGCAGCATACCGAACATCAGGTCGGAGCCCTTGAACTTCCACTTGGACAACACGTAGCCATTGAAGGCACCCAACAGCGTGGAAATCAGCACCGCCGGCACCGTCATCTTGAACGAGTTCCAGAAGTAGCCGCTCACCCCGTTGCATTGCACACCGGTGCAGGCCTCGGACCAGGCTTTGGTCCAACCCACGACCGTCCAGTCGGTCGGCAGGGCAAGCAGGTTGCCGGTACGGATATCCATGGGTGTCTTGAAACTGGTGATCAGCATGATGATCAGCGGAATCAGGTACACCAGGCATGCCAGCAGCAGCACCCCGTAGATGGCGATACGGCTGGGGCGAAAGCCGGTACGAACCACATCAGTCATGGCGCTTCTCCCTCAGTTCGGAATACAGGTAAGGCACCAGCAGAGCGAGAATGGCGCCCAGCATCAGCATGGCGCTGGCAGAGCCCAGGCCCATCTGGCCGCGGGTAAAGGTGTGGGCGTACATGAATACCGCCGGCAGGTCAGTGGAATAACCCGGGCCACCTGCAGTCATGGCCATCACCAGGTCAAAACTCTTGATGGCGATATGGGCCAGCACCATCACGGAGCTGAAGAACACCGGTCGCAAGGAGGGCAGGATAATTTTCCAGTAGATAACCGGCAGACTGGCACCATCCACACGCGCGGCACGAATGATGGACGAGTCAACGCCTCGCAGGCCGGCCAGGAACAGGGCCATGACAAAGCCGGAGGCCTGCCACACTGCCGCCATCACAATGGTATAAATGGCAAAGTCGGAATTCACCAGCCAGTCAAAGCTGAAGGAAGTCCAGCCCCAATCGTGCATCAGCTTTTCCAGGCCCAGGCGTGGATTCAGAATCCACCGCCAGACCGTGCCGGTTACAATCATGGACAGCGCCATGGGGTAGAGATAGATGGTGCGGATGGCGCCTTCCTGGCGGATGCGCTGGTCCAGGAAAATCGCCAGTACGACACCGATCAGCAAACAAATGCCGATGAATAGCCCGCCAAAGATCGCGAGGTTCCGGGACGCGACCAGCCAGCGCTCGCTTTCCATCAGCTTGGCGTACTGTGCAAGGCCGACAAAATCGTAACTGGGCAGAAAGCTGGAATTGGTGAACGACAGTACACCGGTCCACAGCATGTAGCCGTAGATACCAATGCCGATCAGGATGAACGTTGGCGCCACCACCAGCTTGGGTAGCCAGCGCTGCAGGCCATCCATAAGGCCAGACGGTGCCCTGGCCGCCACGGCAGGGCGACGTTGAGTATGTTCCATAAGAAATCCTCCGGATAAACCCGAAGGCCGCCCGGCCGGCGGCCCGGTGCGGCATTACATGGCGGACTGGATGGCGGCTGCCAACTGGTCCGTGGCTTTTGTCGGGTCCGGGTTTCTGGAGTTGACGAAGTTGGTGACCACATCGAAGATCTGGCCCTGGATGTAGCTGGTGGTTGCCAGGCCATGGGAGAAGCTTGGTACCAGGCCGCCATCGTCGGCGCTGGACTTGAACGTCTCCATCGACGCCTGGGCACAGGTATCAAAGTCGCTCATATCCATGTCGGTACGAACCGGGATGGAGCCCTTGTTCTGGTTGAACAGGGTCTGGAATTCAGGTTCCAGGATGGTGCGCGCCAGATCCTTCTGCGCCTGGATGTCCTCATCTTCTGTCAGGCTGAACATCGCGAAGGAATCCACGTTAAAGGTGAACTGGCCTTTGGTGCCCGGGGTCGGCGCACACAGGTAGTCTTCGCCCGGCGTCAGTTCCGCAGCGCTGAATTCACCCTTGGCCCAGTCTCCCATGATCTGCATGGCTGCCTCACCACGAATCACCATGCCGGTGGCGGTATTCCAGTCGCGGCCGGCGGCATCGTCATCCACGTAGCTCATCACCTTGGCGAACTGTGCGAAGACCTCTTCCATCTTGTCGCTGTTGATCACATCCATGTCATGGTCGACAAACGCCTTGCGATAATCGTCGGGGCCCAGTTCCGCCAGTGCCACCGCATCGAACACGGTCGCGTCCTGCCAGGGCTGGCCACCGTGGGCCAGGGGAATGTACCCCTCGGCCTGGAGCTTGTCGGCCACTTCGAAGAACTCGTCCAGTGTGGTGGGAATCTCCACACCAACATCTTCCATCACCTCCGGGTTCACCCATAACCAGTTCACCCGATGCACATTCACCGGCACCGCTACGTATTCACCTTCGTACTTCATGACATCGGAAATCCGAGGCGGAATAAGCTGGTCCCAGTTTTCGGCATCGGCAACACTGTCCAGGCTGGTCAGAAAGCCAAGTTCCGCCCATTCACGAATGTCCAGACCCTTGATCTGCGCTGCCGCAGGCGGGTTACCGGAGACGGCACGGGTTTTCAGCACGGTCATGGCGGCTTCACCACCACCGCCGGCCACCGCAAAATCTTTCCAGCTGTGACCCTGCTCTTCCATCATTTCTTTCAGGGCCGCGGCGGCCCGCGCTTCACCACCGGCGGTCCACCAGTGCAGAACCTCGACTTCACCGGCCTGCACGGTCGCTGCTGGCATCAGGGCGGCAGACACCGCCAGGGCAGTAAGATGACGCTTGAACGTTTTCATAATGACTCCTTGTTTTTGTAGTGGAGACGCTTGTCAGTAATCAGAACCAGACTTCCATCTGGGTACCAAAGGTCCACTGGCTGCTGGCAAAGTCTTCCTGGCCGAGGGCGTCACCGCCATCAAAACCATTGAGCTCGTCGTCCCAGGTGGAATAGCTGGCAAACACGCGAATTTCCGGGCGGTTCCAGAAACCGCCAACCTGAGGTTTGAAGGTTGGCGCAATGGTGAAGCGGGCGTAGTCGCCATCCACGTCCTCGCGCCCTTCGTAGCCTTCGGGATTCAGGTCCATCACCTGCCAGGAGGCTTCGTACTGCATCTCGAAGTTGGCGCCCAGTTCATTGGCCAGACGGGTGTTGAAGGTGAGCCACTGGTATTCATCCCCCTTCACATAACGGTCCTTACTGGTTTCCGCCAGGATCGCCGGAGCGATACGCCAGCTATCACTCAACCGGGTGGTACCGTAGGCAGCCACACGTGTACTGGCCGCGTCTTCATGCAGGTTGCCATCGGCGCCGAGGTTCTTGACCTCCGCACCCAGGCCCTGGCCGTGTAGCAGCGCCACCTTGAAGTTGCCATCGGAGATCCCGAAGAAGCTGTCACCGTGGTAGGCAAGCATGGTTTGCACACCGGTGTCGGCAGCCTCCATAACGCCCCCGACGATACGCTCGTCGTTATCCGCAGCGGACATGCCATTGATCAGCCACTGTACGTTGCCGAAATAGTTATTGGCGGTGAGGATCAGGTTGTCGGTGTCGGACTCGCCGTCAGTGGTGTCAGGGTCGGAGGGAAAATCCTGGAAGCTGCGTCCATAAAAGGAAAAGTTGGACTTCGCCGACTCGCTGAAGGCCACGTCGTAGATACCGGCACCGGTGCCGCCCAGGAAGACGATATCGCTATCGAGCCAGTGGATATCAAAGTCGAGGTCCCGATCAAAGCGTTTGCCGGCCCAGATCGAGGCATCCTCGAAAATGCCAGTGAAGCTGGCAAGGTTGCTGAACTCCACATAGGCCTGACGCACGTTCACGGCGCCGTCGTCAGCGGTCCAGTCGTTGCTGGAGGTGGTGGAATCGGCAATCATCAGGCGGTAGTGGGCTTTGGTGCCGTTGTCCGCGACAGTCTTGTAGTTGAGGATGGCTTCCAGGTAGGTATCCGGTTCGTTACCCAGCCGGCCCACGGCTCCACCCACTGAACCGGCCGGCGTCAGGTAGGGGCCGCCGGGCGCACTCTTGCCGTCACTGTTAAGCAGCAGCCCTGAGCGGGCGTATGTGTTGAAGGAGAAACCCTCGTCACCCCGGGCTTGGGGTTCGACCTCTGCCAACTTCTGCTCCAGAGCTGACAGGCGGTCTTCCACGGTTTCCTGAGCCAGTGCCTGGCTGGCAACCAGACCCAGTGAAGCTACGCTCACCGCGACCACCAGTCGGCGACCGGTGATGACATTGTTGGTCCAGGCAGTAGGGTACGGTTTACAGGTACTCATTATGACTCCTTGTTTTTGTTGTATTAGCAACATCAGAGTCTATGGCAATACCCGAAAGGGGAACGTATCAAACAGAAAGACCGATGTAACATGATTGTTACATGGCAATTTCAATGTCGCGGTAACGTGAGGGTCACCTCCAGGCCACCGTCCGGCCAATTGGCTATTTCAAGATCACCGCCGTGGCTTTGGGCAATGTTGCGGGCAATTCCGAGGCCCAGACCATGCCCCTTCCGGTGCTCCTGACCAAGGCGATAGTAGGGCTCGAAAATCCGGTCAAGCTCGGCCTCGGGAATCCCCGGCCCATGATCCCTGACGTGGATGGTTAGCTGCTCAGGGGAGTCCTCCACGCTGATGGTCGCCGTCTCGCCGTACTTCACCGCATTATCCACCAGATTGCCCAGGCAGCGCTTCAGCGCCAGGGGTTTGCCCCGGTACGGCGCGCAGGTGCCCTCTACCACAACCGCTGGGCTGTCACCGATGTAGGCATCCGCCATTCGACGCAACATGCCATCAATATCGACAAGTTCAACATTCTCATGAATGTCGGTGTCCTTCATGCTCTGCAGGGCACCTTTTACCAGTAATTCCAGCTCCTGCAGGTCACTTTCGAATCGCTCGCGAATGTTCTCGTCGTCAATAAGATCGGCTCGCAGGCGCAGCCTCGTTATCGGGGTTTTAAGGTCGTGGGAGATTGCGCGAAATAATTGGTCCCGGTCGCTGATGTAACTTTGCAATCGCCTGCGCATGGCATTGAAGCCCCGGGTAACCGCGACAATTTCAGCGCTGCCCTGCTCCAGCAATGGTGGCTGATATTCGTCCAGTGGCAGATCCCGCGCCGCCCTGGCCAATTTACGCAACGGCCGGGTCTGGCGACGCACCAGCCATGCCAGCACCGGAAACAGCACGCCGATCATCACCAGGATAAAGACAATCTGCTGGCCGGGGATGCTTTCGTCATCCAGTGACACATAGGGCGCTGGCAACAACGAGGCCAGATACAACCACTCACCCGTGGCCACCTCCACCTGGGTCACCAGAACCGGAGGTTTGATGGGCTCCAGGGTCAGTGCGTAATGAGCCCAGGATCTGGGTAACGCATCCAGTGGCAGCTCGGTATTGAGGATGCGAAGGTCATCGGGGTGCACAAACTCAACATGCAGGTTGGTCGATTTTCCCAGCCGGCTCCTGAGCACAGCCTCAACTTCCTCTGTGACCAGTTGCTTGCGCTCACTGTCTGGCAGCGCACGCATATTGATGCGCTTGTCATTGAGGGAGACAAAAAAGCGCGAGCCCCCCATATCCCTCAACTGATCCAGCACAATATGCCGATATTGCAGCGGCAGGGACTTGAAGAATTGTGTGGTTGCCGCGGCGGAAGAGGCGAGGTTACGGGTGGTACTGACCAGTCCCTCCACTTGCTGGGCCCGGAAGGTGCCTACCCAGATCACGCTTGAGACCACCTGGGCAACACCCATGGCCAACAGCGTCAGCAGCAGGATACGGCCGAGGAGCGACGAGGGCACAAGACGCCAGGCCTTGCGGCCGGTATCGATCGCGCCGTTATTATTCTGCGGCATGGATCACCGTTGCCGCCAGCAGATAACCCGCCCCACGCACGGTCTTGATCAGCCTGGGATTGCGGCCCTGGTCCCCCAGGCGCTGACGCAGGCGGCTGACCGCCACGTCCACCACCCGGTCCAGCGGCATGGACTCGCGGCCGCGGGTCACACCGGAAATGGTGTCACGGTCCAGCACTTCATTGGGGTGAGCGAGGAAAAGCTGTAACAGTGCAAAATCGGCGCCGGACAGCGCAGTGGTGCTTCCCTCTTCCGAGATAAGTTCGTGGGCCTGAGTATCCAGCCGCCAGCGATCAAACCGGACAAACCTGGGATTGTCCGTTCGGGTGAAACTCGAACGCCGCAACAGGGCTTTGACCCTGGCCTGTAATTCACGGGCACTGAACGGCTTGGCCAGGTAATCATCGGCACCAATTTCCAGGCCGACGACCCGGTCGGTTTCATCGGAGCTCGCCGTTAGCATGATGATGGGAACCTGCGAATGCTCACGGATCTCACGGCAAAGCGTAAAGCCGTCATCCCCAGGCAACATGACATCGAGCACAATCAGATCCACCCGTGACTGCGCCAGCCGTTGGCGCATGCCATCGCCATCAGCGGCGGTCATCACATCGTAGCCAACCCGGGACAGGTGTTCATGCAATAGCTCGCGTATCGCCAGGTCGTCGTCCACGACAAGAATCGACGCTTTTACATCAGACATTGGAAGACCTTTGTTGTTATTCAGGCGTGCCAGCATAGGGCTAAACACTGTGGGGCAAAAGCCCCATTGATCTCACGGCGGTCCTATTTCACACGCCAGCATGAGCGCCCAGAATTCGGAGAAATCATTCACCACCACATCGGGTTTGTCGGGATGTTTATGGGTTCCGGGAAAAATCTTGTTGAGCCAGGGCTGATCCCACTGCGCCCCGTTAAAGAACACGGAGGTCATGCCTGCCCGCTTGGCACCGATCACATCCGTGGTGCTGTCCCCGACATACCAGACACTGGGATCGGGAGGATAATCCAGTTTCTGCACCGCCAGCAATAACTGGTCGGGGTGGGGCTTGCGCAACGGCGTGTCATCACCACAAACGTCTACATCGAACAGTTCCGTCCAGCCGGTGCCTTCCACCGCCGCCAGTTCGTGCTCGAAAAACTCCCGGTCCCGGTTGGTAATCACACCCACCTGGATATCCAGCCGCCGCAACCCTTCCAGCACTTCCCGAACCTTCGGCTCAAACGCCTTTACCGTGCCGTAGTGGTTGCGATAATGATGGTTAAAGGCCTTGTGGGCAATCTGCTTGGCTTCCTGATCCTCGCCGAACAGCACCTCGAAGATATCGGTGCGGGAAATCTTCCGGTCGGCCTTCACCTTTGGGTGCAACCTCGCAAATTCCCGAACATAGGCGACAAGTTTGACGTCCTCTGGTGTCTTGCTGTCCTCCGGAGCCACCATCCGGTCCATCAGCTCGAGCTTATGGAAATCCGGCAACATGTCATCCACAGCGTGGTACATGGCATCCAACGTATCCACCAGGGTGGCGTGCCAGTCGAACAGGACCACCGAAGGGCGGATCAGCCGGACCACCGCCGGGTGCCAGTCCGGTTCAATTCGCGGCGCCGGTCGCTCTGGCGGAGGAAATGGCCGGGGTCGGACCTCAGCGGGCGAGAACCGAAACGCGTCAGGAGACCTCCGTTCCAACAAGGCTAAAAGATCCACCAAATCCTCAAAACTGTCGAGGATCGCAACGGGCGCATCGCGATGGGAGAACCAGCTGTCGATGCGACCGGGTTCCCAGCATGCGCCGTTGTAGAACACCCCGGCCACACCGGCCTTATGGGCGGTGAGCATGTCCACGTAACTGTCACCGACGTACCAGGCACGCTGATCCACAGGTAACCCGGCCTTTTCCAGGGTTCTGAGAATGACTTCCGGGTCCGGTTTGTATTCGGTGACATCGTCGGCACACACCGTCACGTCGAACAAATCCTGCCAGCGGCCCTCGTCCACCATTTTCAACTCTTTGTCGAGGAATTCCCGGTTGCGGTTGGTGGACACCGCCAGGCGTATACCTATTTCCTTCAGGGCGGTGAGATAATCATAAGCTCCAGGCTGGAACGGTTTTACCTGGCCGAAGAACTTGCGGTAACAGGCATTGTAAGCCTTGTGGGCGATCAGCTTGGCGTCCTTGTCGTCACCGAAGATGGCATTGAAGATATCGGTACGCGACACCCGGCGTTCCGCCAGTATCCGGGGATGCAGCCGGCGAAAAATGCGGATGTAGCGTACCAGGCGGGCGTCATCAGCGGTTCGGCATTTGTCTTCTGGCAACAGCCGCTCCACCAGCCCCAGGTCCTCCAGTTGCGGCAGCATCTCCTCCATCGCGCTGAACATGGCATCGTGGGTATCCACCAAGGTGCCATGCCAATCAAAGATCAAGATGGATGGAGGCTGGATATCGTCACTGAATCGGGCCATCAACAATTCCTCGTGGCACTACATATGTAGAAAGAACCTGCATTCAGTAAAAACCATTTCCATCCGGTATACAAAGAGCTGTCGCTCAACACCCTGCCCGTCATCACAACCATGGTATCCATGGCCACCTACTCACCCTGACATCAACTACAATTAGCCTATACGGAGGAATACCCCATGGCTGCACTTGGAACCGAAAGCGTCATCAGCGTCCATCACTGGAACGACACCCTGTTCAGTTTCAGGACCACCCGCGATCAGAGCCTGCGCTTTGAGAACGGCCACTTCGTGATGATCGGCCTGCCGGTGAACGGCAAGCCGCTACTTCGGGCTTACAGCATTGTCAGCGCCAACCATGAAGAGTACTTGGAGTTTCTCAGCATCAAGGTGCCGGACGGCCCGCTGACCTCCCGCCTTCAGTATCTCCAGGAGGGCGATTCGCTGTTTGTCAGCCGCAAACCGGTGGGTACCCTGGTGATGCACGACCTGAACCCGGGCAAACACCTGTACCTGTTCGGCACCGGCACCGGGCTGGCTCCGTTCATGAGCATCATCCGCGACCCGGAAACCTACGACCGTTTTGACAAGGTGGTACTGGTACATTGCGTCCGTGAAGTCAGCGAACTGGCCTATCACGATTACCTGACCAGCGAACTGCCCGGCCACGAGTTCCTGGCAGAGATCATCGGCAACAAGCTGATCTACTACCCCACCGTGACTCGGGAGCCGTTCCGCAATGAGGGCCGCATCACCACCCTGGTAGGGTCCGGCCAGTTGGCCAAAGATACTGGCCTGCCGCAACTGAATGCAGACACCGACCGGGTCATGCTCTGCGGCAGCCCGGCCATGCTGAAAGATCTGTCCGCCATGCTCGACGGTCTTGGATTCAAAGCCTCGCCCCATCAAGGTGAGCCTGGCGACTACGTCATTGAACGCGCGTTCGTGGAACAATAACCGGAGATATGACATGCCCAGTCCCGTTTCCTACCTGCCCGCTCATCAGCAAAAGCGTCAGCCCCCGGAGCAAAAAGCAGTTCCGGGTGTGAAGCACCTGGTTGCAGTCGCCTCCGGTAAAGGCGGCGCGAAGAAAATGGCGGAGGAAGCCGGCACCGAACTGCTGGGGGAGCTACCACTGGATATCCGCATCCGCACCGGCTCTGATTCGGGCCAGCCGGTGATGGTTACTGATTCCGGAGGTACTCTGGCCGAGGCCTACCGCGAGATTGCCTCACGCATCACCCGGGAGATTTCATCACTTGAAGATGCTGCTGAGAACGACGGCGCAGCACAGGCATTGCCAAGCATCGTGATTGGAGTGAGAGCGCGTGCGTCACAAATGCACAAGAACCCTCATCTTCCAGAAAAGATCTGCCCAGTCTGCAACCGTCCAATACACGGTGGAGCCCCAAGCAACGCTCTCATCCCTGAACGACACCTCGGGCAGGGATGAGCAGGAGCGCCATGGTCAGTGCGCAAATAATGGCTCCAACAAAAAATGGCAGTGCCGGTCCTCCCCAGGTCCACAGCAGGCCAGCCAGTGCGCTGGCCAGAAACAGGCTGATGCCGCTGACAAGATTGAAGAAGCCGAACGCGGTTCCTCTCAACACCTTGGGCGCCGTGTCAGCAACCATCGTGGCGAGCAGACCCTGAGTCATTCCCATATGGACTCCCCAGATAAGGACGCCCACCAGTGTCCAGACCCAGTGGTTACCCATGGCCAAGACCAGGTCAGCCACGATCAGGACCAGCAACCCCATGATCAGGAGCCGGCGGTGGCTCATTTGATCGGACAGTTTCCCGAAGGGATACGCGGAAAGCGCATAGGCGATATTCATGACAACAAGAACCAGTGGTAACCAGGCGACTTCCAGACCACCATCTTCGGCGCGCAGTAGCAAGAACGCTTCGCTGAATCGTGCCAGGGTGAACAGTGCCCCGATCACTACGACCATCCAGTACGCACGCCCCAGCAGGCTCAGACTTTCCCGGCTGATGGGGTTGGTTCGGCGTTCGGTAACAGGGGTTTCAGGCTCGCGAATTCCGACCATTAACAGGCCAACGCCCAGGAACGCAGGTATCACCGCCACCCAGAATACGGCCTTATAATCATTGTCCCAGAGTAGCATCAGGCCAATGGCCAGAAGCGGCCCCAGGAAGGCGCCAACCGTGTCGAGGGATTGCCTCAGCCCATAGGCAGCTCCGCGAAGGGTCGAAGGAACAAGGTCCGCGACCAGGGCATCACGAGGGGCTCCGCGGATGCCCTTGCCTACCCGATCAGTAAGTCTGGCCGCAAGAATCCATCCAATGCCCGGCGCCAAGGCAAAAACAGGCTTGGTCAATGCCCCCAAACCATAGCCCAACACGGCCAGTCCTTTGCGTTTACCGAGGTAGTCACTAAGGGCACCGGAGAAGACCTTGACGATTTGTGCGGTGGCTTCTGCCGCTCCTTCAATCAACCCGACGAGAAGTGCACTGGCGCCCAGAACCGAGACCAGGTAAATCGGTAGCAGGCTGTGAATAATTTCAGAAGAAACATCCATCAAAAGGCTGACAAAACCCAGTATCCAGATACCAGCGGGTAACCGGGTTTTGGAAACGGCAGAGGTGGTCAACGTAGTCCCTTACTGGTTGATTTCAGGTGTTGGGAGTATCTCCAGGGAATGCGGCCACTGGCTCGCAAGCTACGATGTTGTCTCAATAAAGAATGATTATCAATTACCGTTGTTATCTCGTGTCCCTTCTGTCGTCCGTCGACAGTCCTCAGCGCTCTCCTGTACCGGTGGACAGTTTTGCTATCCGCAATCGCAATGCGTTCACAATCACACTCACTGACGATAAGGACATAGCGGCCGCCGCAAAGATCGGTGATAGCAGTATGCCCGCCACCGGGTACAAGACCCCTGCCGCTATGGGAACACCGGCAGAGTTGTAGACGAAGGCAAAAAACAGGTTCTGTCGGATATTGCGCATGGTCGCCAAAGACAGCCGGCGAGCCTCTACAATACCCATCAGATCGCCTCGCAACAGGGTGATACCGGCACTTTCGATGGCCACATCGGTTCCGGTACCCATGGCCACGCCCACGTCGGCCGTTGCCAGGGCAGGCGCATCATTCACGCCGTCGCCGGCCATCACCACAACACGGCCTTCGTCCTTCAGGCGCTGAACAATCTTGCCCTTGTCTTCCGGCAGGACTTCCGCTTCCACTTCATCAATATGCAGCTTGCGGGCAACCGCCTCGGCCGAGGTACGGTTATCGCCGGTCAGCATGACTACCCGGATGCCGTCTTTCTGCAGGGCCGAAATGGCGGCTTCGGTGGTTTCCTTCACCGGATCGGCAATGGCAAGTAAGCCGCAGATTTTTCCGTCCACAGCCACAAAAATCACGGTAGCCCCATCCTTGCGGAGTTGGTCGGCCTCATATTCAAAGTCAGCCGTATCGACGCTTTCGGACTCCATCAGCAGACGATTGCCAATCAGTACCTGCTGCCCTTCAATCTTGCCGGTCACTCCTTTGCCGTTCGGGGAGTCGAAGCCCTCGGCATCCGGCAGTTTCAAATCCATCGCTTTGGCTTTATCGAGAATGGCGTGGGCCAGCGGGTGCTCACTGCCTTTCTCCAGACCCCCGGCAAACCGCATCAGCTCTTCCTCGCTGACCCCCTCGGCCGGAACGAGTTTGGTTACCTGAGGTTTGCCTTCGGTCAGCGTTCCGGTTTTGTCCACCACGACGGTGTCGACCTTTTCCATTCGCTCCAGGGCTTCCGCATCGCGTATCAATACACCGCTTTGGGCACCTCGCCCAACACCGACCATAATGGACATGGGGGTTGCCAGACCCAGCGCACAGGGGCAAGCGATAATCAGCACGCTGACGGCAGCAATCAGGCCGAATGCCATGGGTGGTGTTGGCCCGAGAAATGACCAGGCGATAAAGGCGATAATGGCAATCACGATCACGGCTGGCACAAACCAGCTCGCCACCTTGTCTGCCAGGCCCTGGATTGGTGCGCGGCTGCGCTGGGCGCTGGCCACCATCTGCACAATCTGGGACAGCATGGTATCCCGGCCAACCCTGTCGGCCCTCATGATAAAGCTGCCTTGCTGGTTGATACTGCCGCCAATCACCTGGTCGCCGGCTTTCTTGCTGACCGCCAGGGGCTCACCAGTCACCATGGACTCATCCACATTGGAACTGCCTTCGAGTACCTCGCCGTCCAGCGGCACCTTGTCGCCCGGACGAACCCGCAGGCGGTCGCCAACCTTGACCTGATCCAGCGACACATCAGCCTCGCCGCCGTCGTCGTCCAGCTTCCTGGCTGTCGCGGGCGCCAGATCCAGCAACGCCTTGATAGCTCCTGAAGTTTTCTCCCGGGCTCGTAATTCCAGTACCTGCCCTAGCAACACCAGTACCACGATGACGGCCGCTGCCTCGAAATACACAGCAACCGAGCCGTCCTCCTGCCGGAATGCAGCCGGGAAAATCTGGGGCGCCAGTGTTGCCACCAGGCTGTAGATCAGGGCGACACCGGTACCAATGGCAATCAGCGTGAACATGTTGAGGTTACGGCTGACCACGGATTTCCAGCCCCGAACAAAGAAGGGCCAGCCACACCAGAGCACTACCGGCGTTGCCAGTAACAGCTGAATCACGTTGGACATCTGCGGGGCCACGATGTGATCAAGCCCGGTGAGGTGCCCACCCATTTCAAGCACCAGTACCGGCAGGGTCAGAACCAGGCCGATCCAGAATCGGCGGGTCATGTCTTTCAGTTCGTCAGAGGGGCCCTCGTCGAGACTCACCTGCTCTGGTTCCAGGGCCATGCCGCAAATCGGACAGTCGCCGGGACCTTGCTGGCGAATCTCCGGATGCATCGGGCAGGTGTACATGGTGCCTGGGGCTACGGGCTCTTCCCGCTTCTGCTCTTCGCCGAGGTATTGCTCCGGAGCTTCATCGAACCGGGACTGGCAGCCTGACGAGCAAAAATACCAGGTTTTACCACCGTGCTGGCTTCGATACTCCGCGGAGTGCGGGTCCACCGACATGCCGCAGACCGGATCCTTGACGGTTTGCTCGCCAGAATCCTCATGGTCGAGATGATCGTCGTGATGGTCGTGTTGGTGCTCAGCCATTGTGATCTCCCGTTTTGTCTGCTGGCCAATCCGCAAACGCGATGAAATAAAGTAATACGAGATTGACGATGGGAATCAGTATCAGGATGCCCATCCAACCGGGGTACCCCGTGCGCTGGCAAATACGCCAGGCAGGGATCACCACCACGATGGCAATCACCAGCATCCACAGCCAGTGCCCTGCCCACATGGTGTTGCCAAACATGTTATCTCCCATCATGGGACTGCCCTCCACGTCGAACGCTGGTCAATGGTGACGATGGGCATGAGAGTCCTCATGTCCCGGGTGCCCGGTTTTCCGGGACTTTTTCAGAAATATCTGCTCCGCTACTGCAATAACGATCATCGAGACAACCGCCACGTCAATGACAAAGGGGTCTGTATTCAGCTTGACCCAGACAAAGCCACCGAGTGCGAGCAAATCCAGCAGGATGGCCATAGCTGGCACCCACGCTTTGGCCTGCACATCCTGGCGTAAATAACGAAGAACGCCCCAGTGGATGGCGATGTCCATAATCAGGTAAAACACGATGCCTAGAGCCGCGATGCGGGAGAGGTCAAAGAATGCGGTCAGGATCAGCCCCAAGACTACAGTGTAGACCAGCGTGTGCTTCTGGATGCTGCCCGGCATGCCGAAATGACTGTGGGGAACCAGATTCATTTCCGTCAGCATGGCCAGCATGCGTGAGACCGCAAAAATGCTGGCCAGGATGCCACCCGCAGTGGCCATCATGGCAATGGCAACCGTGAACCAGACACCGTAATCGCCCAGTGCCGGGCGAGCCGCGGCCGCAAGGGAGTAATCCTGAGTTTTGATGATTTCCGCCAGGGAAAGATTGCTGGCGACCGCAAACCCGACCAACGTGTAGATCACCACGCAGGCCGCAATGGAAATGACGATGGCACGCCCCACGTTCCGATGAGGGTCTTTCACCTCGGAGCCGCTGTTGGTAATGGTGGTGAAGCCCTTGAAGGCCAGTATCCCGAGCGCGGTTGCACCCAAAAAATTACCAATCGTGCCGGTCTCTCCCGGCTTCGAAAAGTCGACAGAAAGGCTGTCTGCGATCCAGACACCCACCAGCCCGAAACTCAGTATGCCCACGATTTTCAGGATCCCGATGAAGGAAGCCACGCCCTGAATCATTCGGTTACCGAGCAGATTGATGAGAAAGGCTGCCAGAATCAGTGAAACCCCGAGAATAGGTACCATCCGACCGCTTTCGTCACCGCCGAAAAGCTGCATGGTGTAGGAGCCGAAGGTGCGGGCGAGAAAACTCTGGGCGATCACCATGGAAAAGTACATCAACAAGGCATTGAACGCCGTTGGCAACCGGTTTCCATAGGCCTTGTGCAGGTACATGCCAATGCCGCCCGCCGAAGGGTACGCATTGGAGATCTTGATGTAGGAGTACGCGCTGAAGCTGACAATCACGGCAGCGGCCAGAAAGGCCAGCGGGAAAAGAACGCCGGTCATCTGCGCCATCTGACCTGTCAGCGCAAAGATACCGGCGCCAATCATGACCCCGGTGCCCAGCATAACCGTTCCAGGCAGGGTGAGGCTGCCTTCCTGATAGCGAGTGGTTCTGTCCTGCTCCCTGCTCATTCAACCTCCGGTCATTATCCGATGCCTTGCTTGCATCACAACACGCGAAACTGAACTACTGCTGAAAATACGGGAGGACAAGCCGACATTTATCCGGCTTTGGACTTGCATCAACTAAAGGACGTCAGAGCCGGAATGGAGTATCCCGGCCCTTTATAGCTGCAGGATCAGAAAGAGAGTCTGGCGCCTGCGACAGCAAACCAGTCTTCGGTACTGCCACCGGAATCTCTGGCAAGATCCGCCGTATCACGGTATTTGCGCTCGTGAACCACACCAATGTATGGCGAGAAAGACCGACCTACCAGATCATAGCTCAGACGCAGGCCCACTTCGGTGGAGTTCAGCCCCTTGCCTACACCAATCTCCCTGTCCTCCGAAAACGCCAGCAAACCCTCAATCGTAGCCGACACGATCCAATAGTTGGTGATCAGCAATTCGTACTCAGCCTCAAGATCCACCGAAGCGTCCCCTTCATCGCTGACATAAAGATTGGTGTCCACCTCGAACCAGTAGGGAGCCAACCCGGTGAGTCCGAGCACGCCGTAAACCCGGTCAGGGCCTTCGGGGGTGTCTATGCGGATACCCGCCTTGGCGTCCCAGAAGTCACTAACCGGAGTCTGGGCAACAAACTGGTTTTCCAGGGTTTCCCAGGCGTTGTGGATTTCTTCCCACTCACCTTCGAACAGCCAGCGGAATTTCAACTCATCGGTGCCATAGAAGGCATCAGCCTCTACAACCGCCAGCTCCTCGTCTGAATCGCTATAGCGGTACTCGAACTTTTCGGCAGACACGCCCCAGAAGGTCTTGGCGGTCTGGGTTTTCTTAGCCAGATCTTCCTGAGCAACCGCGGGGGTCGCCAGTGCAGCCACCGCCAGGGACAGGCCACACATGGATACAGCCAAACGATTCATGATTCACCTCCCTGTTGCCCGCTTTGCTTGCCTTCGGCCACGGTGCTATCCGGACCGCCTACCACCACGATCTTGCGGAACATGCCGGAAGCCGCGTGGTAAGACAGGTGGCAGTGAAAAGCCCACTCACCCGGCGCGTCCACTTCGGTTTCCATGTACACCGTGGTGGCGGGCGCAACGCTGATGACGTGCTTCAGGGGGTTCCACTTACCTTCACCGACGTCGAGGATCGACCACATGCCGTGTAGGTGCATCGGGTGGGTCATCATGGTTTCGTTGACGAATTTGAAGCGAACCCGCTCGCCGTATTGCAGCACGATGGGATCAGCATCCTCGTATTTGATGCCATTGATACTCCACTCGTACCGCTCCATGTTTCCGGTAAGGCGGAGTTCAATTTCCCGGGTCGGTTCGCGGTCTTCATACAAAGGCTTCTGAGCCTTCAGATCCGCGTAGGACAGGAACCTGCCGCCGTTACTGGCGGTGGGGATCAGGCCGCTGCCTTTGGCATAGAACGGATCTTCTGGCATGGAGTCTCTATCACCGTGATCCATATCGCCATGGCCCATGGCACTGTGATCCATTTTGGAATCCTTGCCGATATCACCGTGATCCATACCCGCCATATCGTCCTGGTTCATGGCATCGTGATCCATGTCAGCCATATCACCATGATCCATACCGCCGTGGTCCATGTGCCCGGACATATCGGCCATGGTCAGAAGCGGCGCGTCACGCAGGGCCGGCACTTCCGCCGTCATGCCTTCTTCAGGCGCCAGGGTGCCGCGGGCAAAACCGGAGCGGCCCATGGATTCCGCAAAAATGCTGTAGGCCTTCTCGTCCCTGATGTGAACGATCACATCGTAGGTTTCCGCCACGCCGATGCGGAACTCATCCACGTTCACTGGCTGTACGTTGTTGCCGTCCGCCTGAACCACGGTCATTTCAAGGCCGGGGATGCGCACATCAAAATAGGTCATGGCGGAAGAGTTGATAAAGCGCAGGCGAATTCGTTCACCCGGCTCGAATAGGCCGGTCCAGTTCTGTTCCGGACCTTTACCGTTGATCAGGCCGGTGAAACCCTGCACATCTTCGATATCCGCCTTCATCATGCGCATATCGCCCCACATCATCCGGTCTTTCAGGGTGGCGAGAAAGCCCTTATCCCCGGACTCTGAGATGAAATCGCCAACCGTCTGCTGCTGGCGGTTGTAGTAATCCGCGGACATTTTCAGGTTGCGCATGATGCGATCGCCGGAATGAGGGTGCTTGTCGGTGAGCTGCACCACGTATTCCCGGTCATAACGAAAGGGTTCACGGCCCTCGGGCTCGATCACAATAGCGCCATAGGCGCCGTTGGGTTCCTGAAAGCCGGAATGGCTGTGGAACCAGTAGGTGCCTGCCTGAACAATCGGGAATTGATAAGTGAAGGTTTCTCCAGGCTTGATGCCAGGGAAACTAATGCCCGGCACGCCGTCCTGCTCGAAGGGCAGGATCAGGCCATGCCAGTGAATGGAGGTCATCTCGTCCAGGTTATTGGTGACATTAATGGTCACCTCTTCCCCTTCCCTGAACCGCAATACCGGCCCCGGGGAAGCACCGTTGTAACCAATGCCTTCCTTGACGAAATCGCCGGTATCAATCTGGACCCGATCAACGGAAATATCGTACTCGCCGGCGAATACCTGGAACGGCATCAAGCCGGCAAGGACAGCAGCCAGAATACATTTGTTCATTGCACAGATTCGCTTTCAGACTCTCCTCGGGCGCGCTCTTTAGCGGCAACCGTTGCCTCAAACTCAATGTCGCCGTACATGCCTGCCTGATAGTGCCCGGGCACGTTGCAGGCAAACTCAAGATCAGCAGCTTCAGCGAACGTCCAGATAATCTCTTGGGTCTCACCCGGCTCCATCAGCACGCTGTTGGGGTCGTCGTGTTTCATGGAATGGCCATCACCCATGTCCATTTCCATCATGTCGTGGTCGATGTGATCGCCGTTGATGACGCCATGCTCCACCATCATCTGCATTTCTTCCTGGTGGGCCTCGTGCATGTCTGCGGTACCGATGTTGAACTCATGCACCAGGGCGCCGTCGTTTGTCACGCGGAAGCGAATGGTCTCGCCGGGCTTCACGGAGATGGACTCGGGCTCGTAGTAGTTGTCCAGCATGGTCACATCAATGGTGCGGGACACGTTCTCGGCCTTGCCGGGCTCGCCTACGGCGTCACCGCCATGATGCCCGCCATGGTCACCGGCAGCGTAAACGCCCGAAGAGAGCGCCAAAGCAATGGCGGGCAACAGAGTATTCTTGAGGATCGGATTCATCGGTATCTCCCGGAATGAGTTGATCTTTGAACGTTGAGCCCTACTCTGCCCCAGCAACCTGAATCCTTGCTGAATTTTCCGATGAGCACTTTTTCAGGTTACATTCAGCAAACGGCCCTACACTTCAATCGACTCCGAAACTCAGGAATGCCCATGCGATTGCTTCTGGTGGAAGACGACACCCTCATTGCCGATAGCCTGAACAGGCAACTGACGGCCGCCGGTTTTACCGTCGATGAAGCTGGCACCTCAAGACAGGCAGAACAACTCGGCAAACAGGAAAACTACCGGGCAGTGGTGCTGGACCTGGGTCTGCCCGACGGCAACGGGCTGGATGTGCTCAAAAGCTGGCGGGCTGAAAAACTGACCATGCCGGTGCTGATCCTGACCGCAAGGGGGGACTGGCAGGACAAGGTGAACGGCCTCAAGGCCGGGGCCGACGATTACCTGGCCAAACCCTTTCAGACCGAGGAACTGCTGGCACGGCTGAACGCCCTGATTCGCCGTAGTGAGGGCCGGGTGGAGGCGAAGCTGACTGCCGGTGGTTTCGAATTGGATGAGTACCGTCAGTGCCTGCAAACGCCGGACGGCCAGGAGCACTCCCTGACCGGCACCGAATTCCGCCTGCTGCGTTGCCTGATGAGCCGACCGGGCCAGCTGTTCTCCAAGGAACAGCTGCTGGAGCAACTGTACAACCTCAACGACAGTCCCAGCGACAACACCATTGAGGCCTATGTGCGCCGGCTACGGAAAATCACCGGAGCGGAAGCCATCACCACCCGTCGGGGCCAGGGGTACATCTTCAATGCATTGGATTGACCCCCGGCGCTCCATCCGTAAAAGCTTGCTCACCCTGTTGCTGCCCGCCGCCATTGCATTAATGGTTGCAGCCTGGATCGTTCATGGACTGTTACTGGAGCGCATGGCCCGCGGATTCGTTGAAGACCGGCTGCAGGACGAAGTGTCTTTCCTGGAACACCAGTTGCGGCAGTCCGGCCCGGAAGAAATCCGTGACATTGCCGAGGGTGACTATTTTGAAGAAGTCTTCCACCACGCATTTGCCCTACGCACAGGCAGCCAGATTCACAGCTCCCCGGCCCAATGGTCAGGCGCTCTCGAACCCTTGCTGAACGAGACAGACACCGGTTTTGTCCGCAAAACCAATCCGGAACCCGATGCCTCCATCGCCGATTTTCTGGCCTACCGCAAGACCCTGACACTGAACGGGGAACCGGTCGTGATCGTGGTGGCGGAGGACCTGACAAACCTTCAGCACAGCCAGCAGGAGTTGCACCTGTGGACCGGTATAGTCTCCGCCATACTTCTGGCGCTGTTGATACTGGCCATCTGGCTGGCCATTCGGCTGTCCCTGCGCTCCGTCACTCGGCTTCAGCATGGCCTGACCTCCCTGCAAACCGGCGCAAGCAACCGGCTGGATGTGGACGCCCCGGCGGAGTTCCAGCCTCTGATCAGCCAGTTGAACCAGCTTCTGGACACCCTGGACCAGAGGCTGGCCCGTTCCCGGGATGCCTTGGCCAACCTCTCCCACAGCGTGAAAACACCCGTATCCGCCATTCGCCAGGTCCTGGAGGATGACACCCGGGCCCTGGACCCGGAAATGCGACAACAGCTCGCCCAACGGCTGTCCGACATCGACCACCAGTTGGAGAGCGAGATGCGTCGCAGCCGGTTCGCCGGCCCCCAGGCGGGCAAGGCCGCGCAACCCGTCAGCCAGGCCCGGGATCTGCTGTGGATGCTAGGCCGGCTCCACCCCGACAAGAACTTCGAACTGGAAACCGAACTGGGCCCGGAAACCCGCTGGCCAGTCGAAGAGCACGACCTGAATGAGATTCTGGGCAACCTGCTGGATAACGCAGGCAAGTGGGCCGCACACCAGGTATCCCTGCACCTGGGCCGGGATGACGCCCAGCTGACTCTGGAAGTCCGTGACGATGGCCCCGGTGTCGCGCCGGAAAAGCTCGATACACTCGGCACCCGGGGCTTGCGACTGGACGAACAGACGCCGGGGCACGGCTTGGGGCTGGCGATCGTCAGGGACATTCTGGCTGGTTATGGCGGAACCCTGCAGTTTACCTCTCCGCCCGCACGGGGGCTGATTGCCCACGTGAAACTGCCCCGATCCGGAGGGTGATGTGACTCCGTTTTTCGCGAACCGGTTGGTGGCGACTGCTCGATATTTTCGGTCATAATGACCCGCGAACGACAACGATATACAAGGACGAGACGATGGATCGACGTTTACAAACAGGCCAAGTCAATACAGGGGTGATGCTCGCGATCGCCGTGGTCGCCGCCCTGATCATCATCCCCTGGTACACCCATAACGACCTGACGGACAAGGAAGAATCCGTACACTCCGCCTGGGCCAACGTGCAAAGCACCCTTCAACGCCGGGCAGACCTGATTCCCGCCCTGCTGAAGACCGTCAGCCGGGCCATGGAGTATGAAAGTGAGACACTCGAGTCCCTCGCCGAGCAACAGGCGCAATTGCTCGCGCGCCATGCCGGGGCGCCCCCCGCAGGCGATGAAGACCTGAATACCCTGGCGGATATGGATCAGCAACTGGCAGCCGGCTCGCGCCAACTGTTAGTGGTTGCCGGATCCTTGCCAGAGCTTCGGGCCACCGACCAGTTTCTGCAGCTGCAATCCCAGCTCGAAGGCACAGAGAACCGGATTAACGTCACCCGCATCCGCTACAACGAAGCCGTGCGGTATTACAACGGTGCCATCCGGGGATTTATCGGGCGTCACGTCGCCAATTCCCTCGGGCTTGAACCCAGACCTTACTTCGAAGCCAGTACCAAGGCCCAGAGCCCGGTTTCGATGGAGTTTCAGTGATGCCTGCGCAGGGTAACGCCGCCTTTGCCGGGCAAGCGGGACGGATACGTCTATTGGTGATGCTGGGACTTTTAGCGGCCGTGGTGCTGGCGATTGCCTACCAGGCTAACGAGAGACTGGCGACCGTTCCCCGGGTAACCGATCACATCAACCTGCTGAGCCCGGACGAGCGTGACCGAATCGCGCGCTTCCACGATTATCTGCTGGCCGATCACGATATCGACTACCGGATACTGATTGCACGGGGCATTGACGACATCAATCAATTTGCCGTGAATTACTTTCGCGACGGCAATGTAGGGGCGGCCAGTAACAGCGGACGCGGTCTTCTATTGGTGATTGACGCCCAGGCTGACCAGGTTCGCCTGGAAGTCAGCCACGCCCTGGAATCCACCTATACAGACGCTTTTGTCGCCTATGTTGAACACCGTCAGATGACGGAATTTTTCGCCGCCAACCGGATTGCCGATGGCATCCTGGCCACCACGGAAATACTCATCACCCGGGCCACCAACGCCGCCAACGGCCTGGATCCTGCCACCGAGGGCTGGGCAGCCTCTTCCGGCGGTGGCGGTGCACGGGTGGATGCCAGAATCGGCGAGGGAGCTGCCTCCCGAAGGGACGACGACGTAACCGCCGACAAAGGCACGTCGCCCCAGGACGTTCTGGATCACTACGAGCAGGCAATGAGAGACCGCAACAACAATCCACAACTCTCAATTTATTCGAAGCGGACCCGCGAGATGCTGGGCCAGCGGGTGATGACATCGGCGCAAATGGACAACGTGGCGAAAAGCCTGAGAAATTGCCAGCCGGAAAAACTGTTCCGTCAGGATAAGCGCGCGGTACTTCGCTTCCCTATCAAGGACCGCACCTGCTCCCCTTACTTTTTCCTGCGGGAGGGGGGGCAGTGGCGCCTGGATTTCACGGTAATGATTGATGCCATCCGCTTCGGGCGAAACAATGAATGGCGTCTGGAACCAGGGTACACCGGTCCCTATGGTTTTGCCTTCGGTGATCTGCGGTTTGACCGCAATGGCTACCCCTATCCACAATAGCTCCATCATCCGCCAGGATCCGCGCCATGAAAATCGGTGAAATCTCCAAGGCAACCGGCATTCCGGTAGAAACCATCCGCTACTACGAGAAGATCGGGCTGGTGCCGGAGCCCGAGCGGCAAGCCAGCGGTTATCGACACTACCGGCAAAGCCACCTCGACCGCCTGCTTTTCATCAAGCGTTGCCGCAATCTCGACATGGCGCAGGATGAAATACGCGAACTGATCCGCCTGGCCGACCAGCCAGACGCCGACTGCAGCGAAGTGGACGCCCTGCTGGACCGCCACCTCAGCCATGTGCGCGAGCGCCTGCGGGAGCTGGCCAGCCTGGAAGACACCCTCGAACGGCTCCAGAAAGCCTGTTCCGAAGGCCGCACGGTCAGTGAATGCGGTATTCTTGGTGGCCTGACCGCAGAATCTGCCGGGGAACCGCCAGCCGGAAACCACAACCACATTCCAGGCACTCATCACCACACCCCGGGAACGCGCTGAAACTTTTCCGCAAGGCATCCGTTGACTCTGTAGCTGCTACAGGGTTTTAAATGAATACATTCTGACAAAGGAGGTATTCATGGCGTGTAGTTGCTCTGCTCCCGAACCAAAATCCCCCGCTCCGGGCTTTCGCAAAGCCTTGTGGGTTGCACTGTGGGTCAACCTGGGCATGTTCCTGGTGGAAGGCGTTGCCAGCCTGCAGTCCGGTTCCGTGTCCCTGATGGCCGATGCCATCGACTTCTTCGGCGACAGCGCCAACTATCTGCTGTCGCTGTCCGTGCTCTCCATGGGTATGCTCTGGCGTGGCCGGGCCGCCATGGTGAAAGGCATCACCATGACCGTGTTCGGCTTCGCCGTGCTGGGCCGGGCTACCTGGGTTGCGCAAAGCGGCATCACGCCGGAACCGCTGACCATGGGCGCCGTGGGTTTACTGGCGTTGGCGGCCAACGTGGGCGTTGCAATCCTGCTGTTCAAGTTCCGGGAAGGCGATTCCGACATGCGCTCGGTGTGGCTGTGCAGCCGTAACGATGCCATCGGCAATATGGCGGTGATGGTCGCGGCCCTGGGGGTCTTCGGCACCGGTACCGCCTGGCCGGATCTGGCGGTGGCAGCGGTGATGGGTGGTCTGGCCATTACCTCGGGCATCAGCGTGGTGCGTCATGCCCGCGACGATATCCGGGGAGCACAAAACGCACGCTCGTCCCGGACATTTACGGCAACACCAACGCCACCATCACAGGAATAAACGCCAACGCAAACAGCGTGCTGAGCAGCGCGGTGCCCGCCGCCTGTCTCGGCGCGGTGTCCAGCAGAGTGGCAATCACCACGGTATTGGCGGCAATCGGCGTGATGGAAATGAGGAAGATGGCCTGGTAGACCGCCAGGTCATACACGCCGAACAGGTTGGCGTCCAGCCACCAGAACAACAGTGCCACCAGCGGCCAGGTCACGAATTTGCCCACGAACGCCAGGCCGGTAAAGCGGATATTTCCGGCCAGTCCGCGGAAACTGAGAATCCCCATGCCTATGATCATCATGCCCAGGATGCTGTAGGCGCCACGCAGGTTATCAAACAGCGGGGTAAACACATCGGGAATGGACATACCGGACAGGTTCAGCACAACCGCCAGCAGGAACGCGTACACCGACGGGAGCCTTGCCACTCGTATCAAAGCATCTTGCAGGCTGTACCGGCCCCGTGCAGCAAGGTAAAAACCCACTGAATTCTCGAACAGCGTGGTGCCGAGCATGCACACAATATAAAGCGCCAACCCTTCCTGCCCGAACAGCAACAATGCCACCGGAATACCAAAGTAACCGGTGTTCCCTGTCCCCACGGACAGCGGCATGAGGCTGGCGCTGCCATCGGTGATGAAGCGCCGGGCGACCCAGAGGTGCGCCACGCCAATCGCCGAACACAAGCCAAACGTCAGGAACGGCAGCAGAATGACTTCCGCCGACAGTGGCGCGGCCATAACGCCAGAAAACACCACCGATGGCGTAATAATGTAGAGCATGATCCCGGCAATGTGTTTGCCGCTGGCTTCCAGATACCGGCCCGCGACCCACCCGAGTGCAACCGTTACGTATAGTGGAAGCAATTTGTAGAAAAGGGCCAGGGCCGCTGCCATGGAAGCTCCGGAAGGAATGACTGGGTGTGGGTTCAAGCCGTGAAGTCTAACATTACAGCTCCGACCGCGCTTTTATTGATTCGCCCTATAACCCTTAATGATTTAAGTCATTTAACCTGTGTTTTACTTACTGGAATACTGCAGGCTTACTGACCGGAAAAGAGTTCACAGGTAATGACAGTGCAAACAGGCTCGCCCCTATCATCCGCGCCCTGCTATCTGGGAGACCAGAATCCGGACATCATCAAACGGCCAACGGCCGGAACCCAGCAGGCGCTCGTTAACAGCCTCAGCCGGGTTTTCGGCATTCATCTGAATAACGATCCGACAACCCCGGACCACCTGTTCCTGAACGATCTGTCCCGCCTGTTTCATCAGCGCAAGGTGGACACGGAACACCCGCTGGAGCGGCACGACGCCCCCTGGGAGCACGTGTACCTGGTTCAATACGGCATTCTACGGCTCTTTCGGGAAGCGCCAAGCGGCAAGACCGCAGTGCATCACTTCTTTACCGAGGGGGATATGGTCTGGCCGGTGTTCGGCCGCACCCGGACTGCCCGGAATACCCTGTGTCTGACCTCTGTGACTCCCGCGACCCTGTGGGTGGCGGACTTCGCGGCGTTCCGCTCCACCCTGCAAAAGCAGGGTGACGGGGTATGGAGTAGTTTCGCCCTGGTGCTGACCGAGGAACTGGCGGAGCTGACCAGTATGCGTGAATTCCGCAAGCAGACCATGTCCGCCCGGGAGCGATTCGTGTTACTTCAGGAGGAATATCCGGAACTGGTGAAGCGGGTGCCAGACAACCAGTTGGCATCATGGCTGGGGGTCGTACCGGCCACGTTCTCACGGATCAAGAGCGCGCTGAGGACTCAACCGGAGTAATTGCGCCGCTTTCGGGCTGCTGAAAACAAAAAGGGCAGGCCGTAATGGCTCTGCCCCTTCAGCAACGGCGCTATCAACCGCGCCGTATCAACCGTGCAATTTCACCGCAAGCTCGGCGACGTGCTTGCCCTGGTAACGGGCAATGGCCAACTCTTTTTCGCTGGGCTGGCGGGAACCGTCACCACCGGCGATGGTCGAGGCACCGTAGGGCGTGCCCCCGTTTACTTCCGAAATATCAAAGAACTCCGGAATACCGTAACCCAGTGGCACGATGACCATGCCGTGGTGCGCCAGGGTGGTCCAGAAGGAACTGATGGTATGTTCCTGGCCGCCGCCGGTACCGGTCGAGGTAAACACGCTCGCAACTTTGCCGTGAAGCCTGCCCTCGGCCCACAGACCACCGGTCTGGTCCAGGAAGGTGCGCATCTGGCCCGCCATGTTGCCGAAACGGGTTGGCGTACCGAAAATCACCGCATCGTATTCCGCCAACTCTCTGGGATCGGCCACCGGGGCGCCCTGATCGGCTTTACCGCCGGCACTCCGAAATGCCTGGTCGGCCATGGTTTCGGACACCCGCTTGATAGTGACTTCCGCACCCTCGACACCCCTGGCACCTTCGGCCACGGTGTTCGCCATGGTTTCGATATGACCGTACATTGAATAATAAAGAACAAGAATTTTCGCCATGATTTAAGCTCCCCTGCACCTGCAGTTAATTGATGAACCTAGACTAACCCGCAAGCGCTGGGGGACAAACCGGAAGATTTTCGAAGTATTGCTCAGTATTTTTGAATAACTTCGCGCGACGGTCATACTTTACCCGTTGCGTACACTTGTACGCTGAAGTACCGTAGCAGCCATGACTGACCTGGATCCCAAAGCAATGACATCCCCGGAAACCGTGCAAAACATCCATCACCGGATCGAGGAGTGGCTGAATAGCGCCACCCACGGACTTGGCGCGCTTCTCAGCGTTATCGGCACCGTGGTATTGATCGTCGCCGCCAGCCAACTGGGAGACGTCTGGAAGATTGTCAGTTTCAGCATATTCGGGGCGTCGCTGATCATGTTGTACATGGCCTCAGCGCTGTATCACGGTATTCGCCAACCGAAACTGAGGGCCGTGTTCAAAACGCTGGATCACTGCGCCATCTTTCTGCTGATCGCAGGCACCTACACGCCGTTTCTGCTGGTTAACATGCGCGGTACCACGGGCTGGACGCTGTTCGCGATTATCTGGTCCCTGGCTATCACCGGCGTCGTGCTCAAGATTATTTTCAAGAACCGTTTCAAGCTGGCGAGGGTGGGCATCTACGTTGCGATGGGCTGGCTGATCACCGTTGCCTCATCAGATTTGGTGGCCAACCTGAGTGAAACGGCCCTGTACCTGACTATAGGGGGAGGTGTGGCTTACACCGCCGGCGTCGTTTTTTACCTGGCCGACCGCATTCCCTACATGCACGCCGTGTGGCACCTGTTTGTGATCGGCGGCAGCGCACTGCATTTCAGCGCCATTTACTACGGCGTGCTTCCCCACGCAGCCTGATCAGGCCAGAGCCTGACGCCCCTTCCGAACGAACCAGAGGCTTCTTGTTCTATAATTCCAGCTTTGAACCAAACGGGGGACGGAGCAATGGCGAAATGGCTGGTAAAAACCGAACCGTCAGAATGCAGCATTGATGACTTTGCAAAAGCAGAGAACCAGACCATTCCCTGGGATGGCGTACGCAATTATCAGGCCCGGAATTTTCTGGCGGATATGGCAGAGGGAGACGAGGCTTTCATCTACCACTCCAGCTGCAAACACATCGGCATCGCAGGTATCGTCAAGGTGGTCCGGTCAGCCTACCCGGACCCCACGCAGTTTGACCCGGGTTCGCCCTACCACGATCCGAAAAGCACACCAGACAAGCCGCGCTGGCAGGCAGTCGACATGGCGTACCTGCAGAAGCTGCCACGACTGCTGCCACTGGATGAAATCAAGACCCTGGCGGGGCTGGACGACCTGCCGCTGATCAAGCGGGGCAACCGGCTGTCCGTTATGCCGGTCACTGATGACCAATGGCAGATCCTGCTCGGCAGCGTTTGAATAAAATTCGAGCTACCCAATCGTTCCCCAGCCCTTTAGAATTCTGGCCCCTGCGAATTAACTGGAGCCGTTGTTTCCCATGTCGTCAGAATTAAGCACCACATCCGGTTTCGAGCAACTGCGCCGCATTGAGTCCAGCAAGGTGTTTCAGGGCGTGGTTATCGCCATCATCATCCTGTCGGCGCTCACCATCGGCGCAAAAACCTACGACGTGCCATCCTGGGTCGAACAGAGTCTCAGCGTTCTGGATAACGCCATAACCCTGTTCTTCCTGATTGAAATCCTCTTTCGCTTTGGCGTGTGCAACGACAAGAAACGCTTTCTCTTCGACGGCTGGAATCTGTTCGACACCCTGGTCGTCATTGGCAGCCTGATCCCGCTGGATAACTCCGAGGCCGTGTTGCTGGGACGCTTGCTGAGGGTGTTCCGGGTATTGCGGCTGGTATCGGTGGTGCCGGAGTTGCGCTTCCTGATCAACTCCCTGCTCAAGGCCATTCCCCGCATGGGCTACATCGCCCTGCTGATGTTCATCATCTTTTACATCTATGCAGCCATGGGATCGATGTTCTTTGCCAAGGTCGATGAGAACTTATGGGGCGATGTGGCCATTGCCATGCTTACCCTGTTTCGCGTGGCCACGTTTGAGGACTGGACCGATGTCATGTACGCAACCATGGAACAGTACCCGCTCAGCTGGATTTACTACCTGACGTTTATCTTCCTGACTGCCTTTGTCTTCCTGAACATGATGATCGGCGCCATTCTGGAAGTCATGAGCGAGGAACAGAACGCCGAGCAGGCACAGCAGGCCCACGACGAACGGGATGAAATTGCCCGCCAGTTACGGGCAGTGCAGGAACAGCTGAAAGAGTTGACCGAGCAGGTGTCCGAAAAATCCGGGGGCCGTTAGCCCCGGATTACCCTATAAACGGAACTTCAGAACGGCTTGGCCGTAGCCAGATGGAAAATCGCCGTGACCTGAACCAGCGCCAAAACGGAAGCCGCAATCCGCACCGGCAGGCTTACGGTCTGCTTCAAGGCGAACACCCCCGCCACAATGTAGCCAATCAGCAGGAAAACCTTTGCGGTCAGCCAGCCGTGAACAAACGGCATCCACGGCGTCACGAACAGCAGGCCGATAGCAGCCACCAGCAAAATCGTGTCGTTGGCATGGGGAATCCAGCGCAGAGGGGTCTGCCGCCAGTCGGGCTTGCCGACGGCATCCAGCAACAGCCGCAGGGCAAGCAGGACCACGGTAAGATAGGCCACGGTCATGTGAAGGTGCTTCAGAACAAGGTAGGCACTCATAGATCATTCCATTATCAATCAAAGCGATAGCTGCATTGTACGCAAAGCTACCGACAACTGGGTATGTTCTTTCCCACTAACATTTATTTAAAATGAATGTTATTAGTGAGCAACCAGCGGAGTTATGCCATGCAGGTCATCCCAACGCCCGAAGTCGCTCGGGGCGCCTCGATCCCCCAGCTCTTTAACTATCCTTTCCGCATCTTTTTCCTGTCAATGGCGATACTGGCGCTGACAGTCATCCCTGGCTGGGTATTACAGCTCAACGGTGTCCTTCAGCTGCCGCTGGCCATGCCTGGGCCGTTCTGGCACCAGCATGAAATGCTGTTCGGCTTTCTCTCCGCTGCCATCGCCGGCTTCCTGCTGACCGCTGTCTGTGTGTGGACGCAAACCGAACGCACCCATGGTATCCGCCTGGCCCTGCTGTGGGGCGTCTGGCTGACTGGCCGCCTGATGCTGGCGTTTGGCGCGGATCTCCCCGGGTGGCTGGTCCAGGCTGTCAATCTGGGTTTCCTGCCCCTGGTCATGGCGGATGCCGGCTGGCGTATATGGCGGGCCAGGCAGAAACGCCAGTTGATGATCCTGGCGGTGTTGGGACTGCTGTGGCTGATGCAAATCAGCTTTGTGATCCGGCTCGATCCGGCATTCATTTATGGTGCGCTGGTGGTGACCCTCGCGCTGATCAGCATCATCGGTGGCCGTATAACCCCCGCCTTCTCTTCCGGGTGGCTTCGTCAGCAGGGGCTGGACAGTACTGCAGTCAACGTTATCCCCGCCCTGGATATCGCAACCCTGCTCAGCATGCTCCTGCTGCTGGCTGCGCTGGTAACCGGCTGGCAGACGGCCACAGCCGTTCTCGCACTGATTGCAGCCACCCTGATGCTGGCTCGTCTGGCAGGCTGGAAAGGCTGGCTGTTCCGGAAAGAACCGTTGCTCTGGATTCTGCACCTTTCCATGCTCTGGGTTCCGGTCGCCCTTGCACTGCTCGCTGGCTCCCTTCTCGCTGGCTGGCCTACCTCAGCGTGGACCCATGCCGCTGGCACCGGTGCCATTGGCTGCCTGATTCTCGGCGTTATTGCCAGAGTTTCCCTGGGCCACACCGGAAGATCCCTGGTACTGCCAAAAGGTATGGTGGCCGCTTTTATCGCCGCTCACCTGGCCGCACTGATCCGGGTCCTGACCGCTTTTGATGTTATTCCCTGGCACCCGGGGATCGGCATCAGCACGCTGCTTTGGCTGTTCGCCTACGGCGTATTCCTGGTCCGGTACGCGCGGATACTCGCCAGCCCAAGACCGGATGGCCGCCCCGGGTGATTGGCCGGATCGCCGGGTACAATTTTTCAATCATCCACTAAAGGTCAATAGCGACTCGCCAAATAACAGCTAAAGTATTAGTAAACCATTCTGTAACAGAGATAACGGCACTATGTCCCCGGATCATTTTGATAAAGAAGAGCTGATCAAATGCGGCCACGGCAAACTTTTCCCTGGCTCCATGCGGCTGCCCATTAATGAAATGCTGATGTTCGACCGCGTCACGCATATCGCAGACGATGATGGCCTGTATGGCAAGGGTAGCCTGGTAGCCGAACTCGACATCAACCCGGACCTCTGGTTCTTTAAGGTGCACTTTGTCGACGATCCCGTTATGCCCGGATGCCTGGGCCTGGATGCCATGTGGCAGTTGGTCGGTTTCTTCCTCGCCTGGGGTGGAGGTGAAGGCAAGGGACGCGCTCTCGGTGCTGGTGAAGTGAAATTTACCGGTCAGGTGCTACCCAGCGCCAAAAAGGTAACCTACCGCCTGGACCTCAAACGCGTGATCAGGCGCAAACTGACCATGGCGATTGCCGATGGCCGGATGGAAGTGGACGGCCGTGAAATTTACACTGCCAAGGACCTCCGGGTTGGCATGTTCACCTCGACCGATGATTTTTAGGAGCTAAACAGATGCGTCGCGTTGTAATTACCGGCATGGGCATTGTTTCCAGCCTAGGTACCAATCAGAAAGAAGTGACCCAATCCCTGAAGGAATCCCGCCCCGGCATCGGGTTTAGCGAGGAAGCAAGGGACAACGGCCTGCGCAGTCATGTCTGCGGCCAGATCAACCTGAACCTGCCGGAACTGATCGACCGCAAACTCTGGCGCTTCATGTGCCCGGCCTCCGGTTATACCTACCTGGCCATGCGTGAGGCCATCGAACAGTCTGGTCTGACCGACAAGCAAATCAGGGCCGACTCCACGGGTATCATTTTTGGCCAGGGCGGCGCCTCTACGGTCGAACTGCTGGATGCCATCGATACCCATCGTGACCGTGGTCTCCGCCGTGTTGGCCCCTATCGGGTGCCGCGCACCATGGGCAGCGCCATCAACGCCTCCATCGCGACCGGTTTTGGCATCCGCGGCATCAACTATGGCATCACCTCCGCCTGTGCCACCAGCGCGCATGCCATTGGCCACGCAGCGGATCTGATTGCCCTGGGCCGTCAGGACGTCATGTTTGCCGGTGGCGGTGAGGATATCCACTGGACCCTGAGCCTGCTGTTTGATGCCATGGGAGCACTGTCCACCAAATACAACGACACCCCAGAACTGGCTTCCCGCACCTACGATACGGACCGGGACGGCTTTGTCATCTCCGGGGGTGGCGGAGTTCTGGCCCTGGAAGCCCTTGAGCACGCGGAAGCGCGCGGTGCCAACATCCTGGCCGAAATTGTCGGCTTCGGTGCCACCTCTGATGGCGCCGACATGGTCGCCCCGAGCGGCGAAGGTGCGGTGCGCTGCATGCAGCACGCCATGAAGAACGTGGAAGGCGAAATCAGCTACGTAAATACCCATGGCACCAGCACACCTGCCGGTGACGTGACCGAGCTGAAAGCATTGAGAGAAACCTTCGGCGACAAGATCCCACCGCTGAGCTCCACCAAACCCCTGTGTGGGCATGCCCTGGGCGCCGCTGGCGTACATGAGGCCATTTACAGCCTGATCATGCAGCGTGAAGGCTTTATTGCTCCGTCAGCCAATATCCAGAACCTCGATCCGGGCGCGGAAGGCTATCCGATTGTGCGGGAACGCATGGATAACCAGAACCTCGATCTGGTTATGAGCAACAGCTTCGGCTTTGGTGGCACCAACGGCACACTGGTGTTCAAGAAAGCCTGATTGAGCGGTATTCGGCCGGGGAAGTGCCCATCCAGCGCTTGAACGCCCGGCTGAATGCACTCAGTTCCGAGAAGCCCAGCTGCTCGGCAATTTCCACCAGCGGCTTGGTTTTGTCCTGCATGTAGGACAGGGCCTGCTGACGGCGGACCTCTTCAAGCAGGCGCGCAAAGGTCAGGCCTTCCCGCTTCAGTTTCTTATGCAGGGTGTAGCGACTCATGTGCAGCTGTGAAGCTACGACCTCAACGCCCACCTTGCCACGGGCAAGCTGTGCACTGATCAGCGAACTCACCCTGACACTCAGGGTAGCCCGCGCCATCGACGGCCCGAGAGGCTCGGATTCCATGCATATTCCTCCATTCCAACGTTGTGGCCCGAAAAGCCAACCCTGCGAGCGTACACGTGTTCGCCGAAAATAATCAATACGACCTTCGAAGATGTCCCACAGCTTCCCCGCCACATCACATGAGAAAACCGGCCTATCACCCTGATAACCCACGCCTTGGTGCCCGGCCCCGTGATTACGGTATAATCACGACGCGTTCAATTTAATACCTGACTAATTTACTATGGTATTGTATAATCGCTCGCCAGAAGTAACGGATCCGCCGTTTTACGCAGCCCTGAGGCGGCAGGCGGGCTAAGGAAATCCGGCATCGAAAAACCGATTGCAGGGCGTACTCACCGGATGAGCGACCACTGCAACACCCAAACTGATGACATCCGCCTGTCAGGTCCGACAACGCGACTGGCGGCGACACCAAGGGCCACAAGCCCACGATGAGAGAATACGGAGCGACGATCATGGCGACCACCGACCAAGAGGTGAACGAGCTGATCAAACGGGAATACGAACACGGTTTCGTAACAGACATCGAATCCGATACGTTCGAGCCCGGACTGAATGAAGACGTTATCGCCCGCCTTTCCGGGATCAAGAAAGAACCGGAGTGGATGCTGGCGTGGCGCCTGAAAGCTTATCGTCGCTGGCAGGAAATGGACGAACCGAACTGGGCTCACGTGGGCTATCCGAAGATCGACTACAACTCGATCTCCTATTATTCCGCGCCCAAGCGCAAGGAAGACATGCCCCAGAGCCTGGACGAAGTGGATCCGGAACTGCTGAAAACCTACGAAAAACTGGGTATTCCACTGCACGAGCGTGAAAAACTCGCCGGCGTTGCCGTTGATGCCGTGTTCGACTCGGTATCCGTTGCCACCACCTTCAAGGAACCGCTGGCCAAGGCCGGGGTGATTTTCTGCTCCATTTCCGAGGCCATCCAGGATTATCCGGAACTGGTGCAGAAGTATCTGGGCTCGGTCGTGCCCCACGGCGACAACTTCTTCGCCGCCCTGAACTCGGCGGTGTTCTCCGACGGCACCTTCGTATACGTGCCCAAGGGCGTACGCTGCCCCATGGAGCTGTCCACCTACTTCCGCATCAACGCGGCCAACACCGGCCAGTTCGAACGCACGCTGATCATTGCTGAAGACAGCAGCTACGTCAGCTACCTGGAAGGTTGCACCGCGCCGATGCGTGACGAAAACCAGCTGCACGCTGCGGTGGTTGAACTGGTTGCGCTCGACGATGCCCAGATTAAGTATTCCACGGTACAGAACTGGTACCCGGGCGATGAAAACGGCAAAGGTGGCATCTTCAACTTTGTCACCAAGCGCGGCGCCTGCATCGGCAAAAACTCCAAGATCTCCTGGACCCAGGTTGAAACCGGCTCCGCCGTGACCTGGAAGTACCCGAGTTGCGTATTGCGTGGTGATAACAGCGTCGGCGAGTTCTACTCGGTGGCACTGACCAACAACTACCAGCAGGCAGACACCGGTACCAAGATGGTTCACCTGGGCAAAAACACCTCCAGCACCATCATCTCCAAGGGTATTTCCGCCGGTAAAAGCTCCAACGCCTACCGCGGCCTGGTGAAGTTCGGCCCCGGCGCGGAAGGCGCCCGCAACTTTACCCAGTGTGACTCACTGCTGATCGGCGACCGCTGCGGCGCCCACACGTTCCCGTACATCGAAAGCAAGAACAAGTCCGCCATTGTTGAGCACGAAGCCACCACCTCCAAGGTCAGCGACGAGCAGATGTTCCTCTGCCGCCAGCGCGGCATTGACCCGGAGCAGGCGGTTTCCATGATTGTGAACGGCTTCTGTAAAGAGGTGTTCAAGGAGCTCCCGATGGAATTTGCGGTAGAAGCCGGCAAGCTGCTGGAAGTGAGCCTTGAAGGCTCCGTTGGTTAACAGCGGCCCGCGCCCCGGTATATAAACGAATTCATACAGTTTAGAGAAGAGAGAACCCGACAAATGCTCAGTATCAAGAACCTGCACGCCTCCGTCGAGGGCAAAGAAATCCTCAAGGGCATCAACCTGGAGATCAAGGCCGGGGAAGTTCACGCCATCATGGGCCCCAACGGCTCTGGTAAGAGCACCCTGTCCCAGGTGTTGGCAGGCAACGAGGCATTTGAGGTAACCGAGGGCGAAGTGACCCTGAATGGCGAGAACCTGCTGGACCTGGAAACCGAAGAACGTGCCCGCGAAGGCATTTTCCTGGCGTTCCAGTACCCGGTGGAGATTCCCGGCGTCAGCAACCTGCAGTTCCTGCGTACTGCTGTGAATGCCCAGCGCCATCATAAGGGCGAGGCCGAGATGAACGCGGCGGAGTTCATGAAGCTGGCGAAGGAAGTATCCAAGCAGGTCGACCTGGACCCGGCCTTCCTCAAGCGTGGTGTTAACGAGGGCTTCTCCGGTGGCGAGAAAAAACGAAACGAGATCATGCAGGCCCTGCTGCTACAGCCGAAGCTGGCCATCCTGGACGAAACCGATTCCGGCCTCGACATCGACGCCCTGCAGGTCGTCTCTAACGGCGTCAACGCCCTGCGTGCCGAAGATCGCGCCATCCTGATGGTGACCCACTACCAGCGCCTGCTGAACCACATCGTGCCGGATCATGTTCATGTACTGGCCGGCGGCAGGATCGTCAAGTCCGGTGGTCGCGAACTGGCCCTGGAACTGGAAGAACGCGGTTACGGCTGGCTCGGCATCAAAGACGAAGACGAAGAAGCGGCAGCCAACTGAGGGGGAGCGGAATGAAACCAGCACCAACACTTTCCGCCGCGTTCCTTCATCCGGCCGGGCAATCATTGCCTGAGCCGCTGCTGGCGCTGCGCAAACAACGAGGTACGGCCTTGGTGGACATGCCACTGCCGACCCGCAAAACCGAAAACTGGAAGTACTCCAGCAAGTACCTGAAACTGACCGACGACATGGCCATTTCGTTGCCGGCCGAACACAAGGCGGGCAGCAGCCTTGCAGTGCCCGGTTACAAGGTATCGTTCCTGAACGGCGTGATGATGCCGGAAGCCAGTGACTACCCGGACCTGGATGGCATCACCATTGAACGCTTTGGCGACCTGGATGACGACGAGGCCGCCAGCCTTGCGGATCGCATGGACAGCACGCTGGACAGCTCTTCGAACAAGGGCGCCGTGCAGATGGCCCGACTCAACTCCGCCCGTTTCGAGGATGGACTGCTGATTCGCCTGAAGCCGGACGCCGTGCTGGACCAGCCGCTGTTCATCGTCCATGAAGTCAACGCCGACGCCAGTGGTTCCGCGTATCCCCGCATATTCGTGGATGCCGGCCGCCACAGCCAGATCACCGTGGTGGAGGAGTACATTTCCAGCGGCAGTGAACCCGTCATGGTCAATACCGTCACCGAGTTCACGCTGGGGGATGGCGCCAACGTCACCAGCATCCGCCTCAACACGGAAGGCGAGAATGTTCAGCATATTGGTGCAACCGGTGTGCGCCAGCAGCGTAGCTCACGCTTTGAAAGCCACTGCGTAGGCTTTGGCGGCCCACTGCGCCGGCACGACCTGCAGGTTCGCCTGGAAGGCGAAGGCGCCGAATGCAAGCTCAATGGCGTGGTGGTCACCCAGGGCAAACAGCACTACGACAACCACACCACCATCGAACACGTGGCGGCCCACTGTAACAGCGAAGAAACCTATCGCAACATCGCCGCCGACCAGTCTCATGCCGTGTTCAATGGCCGCATTCATATCCATCAGGATGCCCAGAAGTCCAATGCGAATATGAACAACAAGAACCTGCTGCTGTCTAACGGTGCAGAGATAGATACCAAGCCTGAGCTTGAGATCTACGCGGACGACGTCAAGTGCGCTCACGGCGCAACCATAGGCCGGTTGGATGAAGTGTCGTTGTTCTACCTGGTATCTCGCGGCATCGGCCGGCGGGAAGCCAACGTTCTACTGACCATGGCATTTATAAATGAACTGGTCGGGCAGATTCCGGTGGAGCAGGTACGGGATACCGCCCACACTCGACTGAACCAGTTCTTTGATCAGACATTCGAGGGGGCGTGACCGGTTATGACAGATCTGTCCGTGGCCAACACAGCCAAGAAAACAGCGTTTGACGTTGATGCCATTCGCCGTGACTTCCCGATCCTGTCGCAACAGGTGAACGGGAAGCCGCTGGTGTATCTGGACAATGGCGCCTCGGCCCAGAAGCCGATGGCCGTGCTGGACGCCATGGACCGTTATTACCGGGAGATGCACTCCAACGTTCATCGTGGCGCCCACACCCTGGGTGACCGGGCGACCGTCGCGTTTGAAGGCGCACGGGAAACCGTCAGGGGCTTTCTCAATGCCGAGAGCACCCGGGAAATTATCTGGACCCGCGGCACCACCGAAGCCATTAACGTGGTCGCCAACGGCCTGGCCCCTCGCCTGAAAGCCGGCGATGAGATCCTGGTGAGCCAGATGGAGCACCACGCCAATATCGTACCCTGGCAGATGGTTGCCGAGAGAACCGGCGCAAAAGTAGTGCCGGTTCAGATCACACCGGAAGGCGAACTGGACCTTGATTCGTTCAACAGCCTGCTGAATGAACGCACCCGGATTTTTGCCATTACCCATGTGTCCAACGCTCTGGGTACCGTTAACCCGGTGGCCGCGTTGATCAAACAGGCCAAGGCCCGCGGCATCATCACCCTGGTGGATGGCGCCCAGGCCGTGCCCCATTATCAGCCGGATGTTCAGGCACTGGGCTGCGATTTTTACGCGTTCTCCGCCCACAAGCTGTTCGGACCGACCGGCATCGGCGTACTTTACGGCAAGGCCCAGCTACTGGAAGAAATGCCCCCGTACCAGGGTGGCGGTGAAATGATCGAGCGGGTGTCGTTTGAAGGCACCACCTGGAACACCCTGCCTTACAAGTTTGAGGCCGGGACACCGGCGGTGGCCGAAGCCGTCGGTCTGGGCGCCGCCATCGACTATGTGGGCCGCCTGGACCGCCGTGCCATGGAGGCAGCCGAGAAGGCTCTTCTGGACCGCGCCAATCAGCTGGTGGAAACCGTGCCCGGCATGGAGGTCATCGGCACCGCGAAGCACAAGGCCCCGGTCATGTCCTTTAAAATCGAGGGGTTACACCCCAGCGACATAGGGACATTGCTCGACCAGCAGGGCATTGCTATCCGCACCGGCCACCATTGCGCCATGCCACTGATGGATTTCTACGGAGTTCCCGGTACAGCCCGGGCTTCCTTTGCATTTTACAATACGTTGGATGAGGTGGAACAATTGTTCACAGCCTTGCAAAAAATCCAGCGCCTGTTTGCCTGATGGAGGTGGAATTATGACAGCCGAAGTCTTCACCCCGACCGTTGCCGTCACCATGACGCCAAGCGCGGTCACGCACGTGCGCAAACAACTGGACAAGAAGCCGGAAGCCATGGGTATCCGGCTCGCCATCAAGAAAAGTGGCTGCTCCGGTTTCAAGTACGAGACACATTGGGTGGAAGAAGCCGCCACCGACGACAAGGTGTTTCACATTGACGGCGTGGACGTGTACGTGAAAGAGGAACACCTGCCGCTGGTGAACGGGATCGAAATCGACTTCGTCACCGAGGGCGTGAACTCCATGTTCCAGTTCCGCAATCCGAACGCGACCGCCGAGTGCGGATGTGGCGAGAGCTTTACCGTAGCGTAATCCGACACCAAAGACAGAAAACAGCGAGGCCAGTACAGGCATGCAAGAACGGGAAGTTGTCCTGACCAAACGCGAGGTGGAAGCCCGCCTTGTTCCTGCCGGAACCGAAATCATGATTCCGTCGGATACCTTTGTGACCATCACACAGTCACTGGGCGGCACCTTTACCGTTGCGGTCAATGGCAACCTTGCCCGCATCGAGGGCCACGACGCCGATGCCCTAGGCAAACAGCCACTGGAAAGCAGCTTCGACACCCCGGAAGACGGCACCGTTAATGAAAACCAGGTGTGGGAAGCCATGCGTAACTGCTACGACCCGGAAATCCCGGTCAACGTGGTGGACCTTGGCCTGATCTATGAGTGCAAGATCGAGAACGGCACAGAAGACGGCAACCACGTCTACATCAAAATGACGCTGACCGCCGCGGGCTGCGGCATGGGCCCGGTGATCACCGATGATGTCCAGCGCAAGGTCGAGTACGTCCCCAATGTCGACAAGGTGACGGTGGACCTGACCTTTGATCCGCCCTGGAACAACGACATGCTCACCGACGAAGCCAAGCTTGAACTGGGGATGCTGTAAATGACTGCCTGCGAACAGACCTTTCTGGACAATCCGCTCGGAAAAGACACCACCCTGGAAGACGTGCTCGACGGCTTCGAGTTTCTGGACGACTGGGAAGAGCGTTACGCCTTTATCATTGACCTTGGCAAGCAGCTGCCATCATTCCCTGATGAAGCCCGCACCGAGGAAAACTACGTGCACGGCTGCCAGAGCCAGGTGTGGCTGATTCATCACTATGATGAGGAGAGCGGCAAGCTGTTTCTGCTGATCGACTCGGACGCCATGATCGTGCGCGGCCTGGCCGCCATCATCCTGGTGGCCCTGAACGGCAAGGCACCACGGGATCTGCTGGCCACTGACATCGATGAGCTGTTCGAGCAGTTGGACCTGTTCCGCCACATCTCCCCGACCCGGGGCAATGGTCTGCGTGCCATGGTTGGCAAGATCCGCGATACCGCTGCCCGGGTGGCCGCCGCCTGATTACCAGACGATCGCCACGTCATCCCGCTGAATATTGATCTCGCCGCCGGACAGCGGCATCTCGCCATTGCTGAAATCCGGGTGAACATTATTCAGGGTCATCCGGGTCTGGCTGTCAGACAGCTCCGGCGTCCCCCCGAGTGAATCGAAGAAGCTTTGACTGCGATACAGATGCAGCTCATCACCCGGGCGCAGACCGGCTGTGGCTCCCGACGCCAGGGTAACCCGGTTACCATCCACGCGGGTAATACGGGTAATAAACGGCTGGCAGGCCAAAGCTTCCTGAACCGCTGAACTCATATCCGCCATGATCCCGGAGACGGCCTGGCCATAGGCGGTTTCCTGAAAGCCGGCAGAATTAAAACCGGCAGAGGCGCCCGGACCGGCATCCCACTGTGCCTCCGTAGCAAACCGCTGCTGATAGACTGGCGCGCCACTGAAGCCATCAAACACCATCAAATCCGCCACAAAGCGCCGGTTCTGGTTGGCCACGCCAACGCCCCTCTGCAACCGGTCCAGAACTGACGTGCCCCAGGCCGAAGGATCGGAAACGCCCAGATCCCGGATCACCCCCGTTACCACAAACTGAACATCCAGCTCACGGGCCACCTGAATGACGTTGGTCAGCCGGTTATCAAATTTTTGCTGGGTAGGCGCGTTCAGCAAATCCTGGAAAAGCCTGGACGTGGTGGCGCCGTATACCTGCAGGCGACCAGTTTCCCTCAGGGACGCCTGCAATTGTTGCGGCAAGATTTCGCCGGCGTCATCGATACGACCAACCCGCGCCTGATCCGTATACAGGATCGGAAAGCCGGTCACCGCCACACGTTTCTTCAGACCAGCCGCCTCGCCAACACCGCAACTGCTACCTGCTGACATGTCGGCCCTCACGGTCACCCGCAACAGGTCTCCACGGCGATACTCATCGACTATCCGCGCGTCACGGGCGCGGGCCGAAGACGCCACCTGCAGGCGGGATTCCGTCACCACGCCATTCTCCACTGTGTCGCGACTGCTGATCTGTGCTTCATATCGCAGCGCAACGTCCCGCAGTGCAGCTTTACGGGCTTTCTCCCGCGCCTCGTCCACGTCACCACCATGGATGGTTGCGTGCCCAGTCCCCTCCAGCACCACGGCCTGAGCCGCCGGTGTCACCAGCAAGGTCAAAACAAGCAGTATACGAACAGTATTCATGGCGATATGGTCACCCAGTCGGACTTTCAGTCAGGTCAGTCAAGCAGGTCAGTCAAGATAGTACAGGGAATCGACGCTGCGGCTTTGCACATCCCCAATGCTGTCGTTGCCCCGGGGCATGGGGATCGGGCACAGGTTCTGGACCTGTGAGTCGGACACCTTCGCCACACAGGAACGGAACCGGGGCTCCAGCTTCAGCTCCATCACCGTTTCAATCACGCCGTCACTGTGCTCGTTGACGGCCACCATTTTGGCGCCACGAATGTAGCTGTCCACATAGGTGCGGAACATGTCGTTGCGCAGCACGAAGTCGTTTACGGTGGAACTGCCGTAGATGACGGTTCCGTAGACCCGCTCCGCCAGGTTGCGGTAGGCATCCAGCTTGGACGCACGGCGGGCCAGTAGCCGCTCCCGGGTGTTCAGCCGATCTTTGGAAGCATCTTCGTAGGTGCCAAAACCACTTACCCGAACCGTGATCGGCTCCAACTCCCGCCCACTCTCGTCACCACTCTGGTAGCTGCCCACGGGGGCACAACCAACCATCAGGGCCAGCACGGGTGCGGTTATCCAGCGCAGGGTCATGTTCATTCTCCGAAAATTCTCATGTGCACCCTTCCATGAAAAAATCACGCCATGTTTTATAACCCGTTGATTAACCATCACTCGGCCTGCCTGACGGCAAGGCTCCGGGCTCGGAGCGGCAAAAAAATACCGGCATTTACATCCGTAGAACAAACCGTTACCGCTTCACCAATGTAAAAAAAAGGGAACTGCCCTAGCCTGACCCACGTGTAATGTCTGGCGCTCAACTTACCGAAAAACAACAGGAAAACATATGACTGTCAATCACCTGACCAAACTGTCGATCGCTATCGGACTGTCCGTTGCAACCACAACGGCCATGGCCAGCCCTCAACAGTTCATGTCTTCCCGCTCCTTTGCCATGGGCGGGACCGGAATCGCGGTAGCACACCCGGCAGCCGCCGGCGCAACCAACCCTGCCATGCTTGCCGCGGACAACCATGAGTGGTCAGATGATTTCGGCCTGATCCTGCCTTCGGTCAACGCGCGCTTCGCGGACGAAGAGGAAACCGTGGACCAGATTGATGACATCAAGGACAACATTGATCGCTTTCAGGAACTGAACCGATCGTCCAATCCCGACGAGGCCCGTCGCATTGCGGGCGATATACGACGCCAGCTCAATGACTTTGACAGGGACACCGTTCGGGTTGACGCGGGGCTGGCTATTGCCGCGGCAATACCGACCGAAGAGTACTCGGTCGGATTTTTCTCCACCGGCAACCTGCGGGCAACCGTCCGCGGCGAACTCGACGAGCAGGATGATGCATTTCTGCAAGAGCTGGAAAATGCGGACGAACTGACGCTGGCAACGGCCGATCTGGACCGGGACCTGCAGTCTCGCGGCAGTATCCTCGCATCGGCAGTCATCGAAGTTGGCGTCTCGCTCGCCCGGGCATTCGAGCTGTCAGATGGCAACGCGCTCCAGATCGGTTTTTCACCCAAATACGTCCAGCTCCGCACTTTCCAGTACACGGAAAGGGTATCCGGCTTCGAGGATGATGATTTCGACAGCGATGAATTCGAAACCACGAAAAGCGGACTGAACTTCGATCTTGGCATGGTCTACGGCTTTGGCGAAAACAAGGAATGGAGCGCCGGCGCCGTCGTAAAGAATGTTATTCCGATGGATCTGGAGTCAGCTGCCAGCCGCCCGGAACTGGGCGAGGAAAAGAGAAAACTCAAGCTCCATCCCATGGTTACCGCCAGTATTGCCCACAAAGGCGACTTCCATGTGCTGACCGCCGAACTGGACCTGACCGAGAAAGAAGCCTTTGGCTACGAGGACGATACCCAGTGGCTAGCCCTTGGCGCCGAGTTCGATGCGTTCCGCTACGCCCAGTTGCGTGCTGGCGTTCGCCAGAACCTGGCGAGCAACGACGATAACGACGGCATTGAGGAAGAAACCCAGTTCACCGCTGGTATCGGCCTGTCGCCATTTGGCGCTCGCCTGGATATCGGCGCGCTGTTCAGCGATGCCGAAGTGGGTGCCGCCATCGAACTGGGCGCGGCCTTCTAACATCTGGAGAACGGTTTGCCTCGGCCGCCGCTACCACCGATAATCCCCGGATCATTTTCCGGCATTGGAGAACTTCGGGACCCATGGAAACCTATCTGGTTGGCGGCGCGGTACGGGATGAGCTACTGGGCCTGGAGGTCAAGGACCGCGACTGGGTCGTCGTTGGCGCCACACCTGAGGAGATGCTGAAACAGGGCTTCAAACAGGTCGGCGCCGACTTCCCGGTATTCCTGCACCCCGACACCCGCGAAGAATACGCCCTCGCCCGTACCGAGCGCAAGGCCGGCCGGGGCTACCATGGCTTTACCGTCTACAGCGCCCCGGACGTCACCCTGGAGGACGACCTCAGGCGCCGCGACCTCACCATCAACGCCATGGCGATGTCCACATCCGGGGAGCTGGCAGACCCCTTCAACGGCAAGGCCGATATCAAGGCGCGACTTCTGCGCCACGTTTCAGACGCCTTCGCGGAAGATCCCCTGAGAATACTCCGTACCGCTCGCTTCGCCGCTCGCCTGGCCCCGATGGGGTTCCGGGTTGCAGACAGCACCATGGAACTGATGCGACAGATGACCGCTTCCGGCGAAGTGGATCACCTGGTACCGGAGCGAGTCTGGCAGGAAATTCAGCGCGCCCTTCACGAAAACGATCCCGCTACCTTCTTCGAAGTGCTCCAGGGCTGTGACGCCCTGTCAGTTCTGGTCCCCGAACTGTCCGAAACCACCGTGCTGGCAACAGCCCTGGCTTCCCTGAACTGCGTTTCCGCCGGGGATGCCGATACACCGACCCGTTTCGCGGCGCTGCTGTCCCACCTGCCCGAAGACCAGGCCAATCAACGGGCACAATCGCTCAAGGCGCCCAATGATTGCCAGGATCTGGCACGCCTTACCAGCCGGCTGGCACCCCAGCTTCGCGACCAGTCGGATGCCGGGATTACAGAACAAGGCATCCTGACCCTGCTCGACGAGGCGGACGCCTGGCGGCGGCCAGAAAGATTCCAGCGGTTGCTGACCACCTTCACCTGCACCCTGCCCGACCAGTACGGCGTCGCCATCACCCTGCTGCGGGAGTCTGCAAGTGTTGCCGCCGATGTCGATGCAAGAGAGCTGATGGCGCAAGGCCACAAGGGTAAAGCGTTGGGAGAGGCGATCCGGCGGGAACGTTTGCGCCGCATTGCTGAACGGATTCTGAAACACCCCCACTGAAAGCAGCGGCTGGCCACCAGCTGCTTTGGTGCTTAACGGCTTTCCGTTACAATGAAATCAGTTTTCATCCTGCCTGCGCCGGCAAACAGGTTGCCTGGCGCCTTACAGAACCGGAGAGAATCCATGCGTGATGTTGTCATCGTAGCCGCCAAACGCACCGCCGTCGGAAGCTTTGGCGGCGGCCTTTCCAGCCTGCGTGCCGACCAGCTGGGATCCGCCGTTATCAAGGCACTGCTTGAGGAAACCGGTGTACCAGCCGGGCAGATCAACGAGGTTGTTCTGGGACAGGTCCTGACGGCCGGCTGCGGCCAGAACCCGGCTCGCCAGGCTTCGATCAATGCAGGCATCCCGGCATCCGTGCCTGCCATGACCATCAACAAGGTCTGCGGCTCCGGCCTCAAGGCCGTTCACATGGCGGTCCAGGCTATTCGCACCGGTGACGCCGAGCTGATGATCGCCGGCGGCCAGGAAAGCATGAGCCAGGCGCCCCACGTGCTGCCCAACAGCCGCAACGGTCAGCGCATGGGTGACTGGAACATGGTCGATACCATGATCAAGGATGGCCTGTGGGATGCTTTCAACGACTACCACATGGGTGTCACCGCCGAGAACATTGTCGGTAAATACGGCATCAGCCGCGAAGAGCAGGATGAATTTGCCGCCGCGTCCCAACAGAAGGCCGTGGCCGCCCGCAATGCCGGTTATTTTGACAGCCAGATCGTTCCAGTCAGCATCCCCCAGCGCAAGGGTGACCCGATTGTCGTCGACAAGGACGAGAATCCCCGCGATGGCGTCACTGCCGATGCTCTCGGCAAGCTGCGTCCGGCTTTCCAGAAAGACGGCACGGTGACTGCGGGCAACGCGTCGTCCCTCAACGATGGTGCCGCCGCAGTGATCGTCTGCAGTGCTGACAAGGCAAAAGAGCTGGGCCTGACCCCGCTGGCCACCATCAAGGCTCACGCCAATGCGGGTGTTGATCCCACCATCATGGGCACCGGCCCGATTCCCGCCAGCCGGCGCTGCCTGAAACTGGCCGGCTGGAGTGTGGACGATCTCGACCTGATCGAGGCCAACGAAGCGTTTGCAGCCCAAGCCATTTCCGTGAACCGGGAGCTTAACTGGGACACCAGCAAGGTCAACGTGAATGGCGGCGCCATTGCCATCGGCCATCCGATTGGCGCCTCCGGCTGCCGCATTCTGGTCACCCTGCTGCATGAGATGACTCGCCGGGATGCCAAGAAAGGCCTGGCCACCCTGTGCATTGGTGGCGGTATGGGCGTCGCCCTCGCGGTCGAGCGCTGATTGCATGCTGCATGTGGTGCTGTATGAGCCGGAGATTCCCCCCAATACCGGGAATATTATCCGGCTATGCGCCAACACAGGCTGCCAGCTGCATCTGATTGAACCGCTGGGGTTTAATCTGGAAGACAAACAGATGCGACGGGCCGGCCTGGATTACAGCGAATACGCCACGGTTAAAGTCCATAAGGATTACCGGGCTTTTCTGGATAGCGAGCAGCCGGAAAGGCTGTTCGGGCTAACCACCAAAGGTAGCCAGCACTATCATGAAGCCCGCTTTGAGGATGGCGACTACCTGATGTTCGGCCCGGAAACCCGCGGGCTGCCAGAGGATGTCCGGAGCGGTCTGTCGCCGGAACGCCGCCTGCGGGTCCCCATGCGGCCACAAAGCCGAAGCCTGAACCTGTCCAATACAGCTGCACTGGTGGTTTATGAAGCCTGGCGGCAATTAGGGTTTGAAGGTGCGGTCTGAACTGCGCCTCCTATTTCAGGCAGACATAAAAAAACCGGCAGATGCCGGTTTTTTTATGTGAGCGGATACCTGAAAACACGCTTCAGTGAGTCTGCTCTTCTTTGCTTTCACCTTCAGCTTCTTCCTGCTTGCGCTTGAGCGCCTGGGCATAGATGGCGTCGAAGTTCACCGGCGCCAGCATCAGCGCCGGGAAGCTGCCCTTGTTCACAACGCCGTCGATAGCTTCACGTGCGTACGGGAACAGGATGGTCGGGCAGTACGCGCCGAGCATCTGGCCCAGCTGCGGGCCTTCAATGCCCTGCAGCAGGAACACACCAGCCTGCTGGATCTCGACGATGTACGCCACCTTCTCACCCATCTTTGCGGTAACCGTCAGGGACAACACCACTTCGTACTGGTTGTCGCTCACCTTGTTGTGAGAGGTGTTCAGATCCAGATTCACCTGCGGCTTCCACTGCTCCTGGAAAACAACCGGCGAGTTGGGGGATTCGAAGGACAGATCCTTCACATAGATACGCTGCAGCGCGAATTGCGGCTGGTTCTGGTTTTCGCTACCTGCTGCGCCTTGCTGATTCTCAGCCATGTTCAATCCTTTTCGTATGATTCAACGTTTTACTTCTTGACCAAAGGAAGGTTACTGCCTTTCCAGTCCGCAATGCCACCATTTAGGCGGACCACGTTCTCATATCCTTCAGCTTTCAGCTGCTTGACCGCCATCGCAGAATGCTGACCCATCTTGTCAGCCACAATAATCTGCTTGTCCTTGAACTTTTTCAGCTCGCCGGCGCGGCTCTTGATGGCGCTCAACGGGATGTTCACGGAACCGGTGATCCGGCCTTCGGTAAAGTCCTTGCGGTCACGGATGTCCACTACCACGGCTTCATCGCGGTTAATCAGCCCTACTGCGCCCTGGGCTGAAATTTTCTGGCCGCCGCGACGGGACTCCAGCACCAGAATGGCCAGGAGGAACGCCACAAACAGCGACACCAGAATGTAGTGGTTGACGGCAAATTCAATAAACCTGTCCATGAAAACACCCAGTTAATTAGTTTGGCGGGATTATACACACCCTGAACCAGTGACAGAAGGCAGACCTGCGTGGCCTGATGACGTGAAAACGGTTAGAATCTGCACTCCCGTTTACAAATTTCAAAACCATACCGGATGAAGTGATGACCGCAACGCGTAAGCCGACTGCACTGATTATTCTGGACGGCTGGGGCCACCGTGACCCAGCTGAAGACAATGCCATCAGCAACGCCAATACCCCGTTCTGGGACAAGCTCTGGCAGCAACAGCCCAAAACCCTGATCAACACCTCCGGTATGTTTGTGGGGCTTCCTCAAGGGCAGATGGGCAACTCCGAAGTTGGCCACATGAACCTGGGCGCCGGTCGCGTGGTGTACCAGAGCCTGACCCGTATCGACAAGGACCTGGAAGACGGCACCTTCGCGGAGAACCCGACCCTTTGCGCCGCCATCGACAAAGCCGTCAGCAGTGGCCGCGCGGTGCACCTGATGGGTTTGCTGTCACCGGGCGGCGTCCACAGTCACGAGGAACACATCCTGGCAGCCGCGGAATTGGCGAAGGCCCGGGGCGCAAAAGAAGTCTATATCCACGCCTTCCTGGATGGCCGCGACATGCCGCCGCGCAGCGCCAAACCATCCCTCGAAAAAGCCGCCGCCAAACTGAAAAGCCTCGGTGTTGGCCGGGTGGCTTCGATTGTTGGCCGCTACTACGCCATGGACCGCGACAACCGCTGGGATCGGGTGGAAGCCGCCTACAACCTGATGACTCTGGGCGATTCCGAGTTCACGGCAGTGGACCCCGTCTCCGCACTGGAGCAGGCCTACGAGCGTGGCGAAAACGACGAGTTCGTCAAACCGACCCGCATCCACGAAGCGGGCGAGCCGGAAGGCACCATCAATGACGGTGACACTGTCGTGTTCATGAACTTCCGTGCCGACCGCGCCCGGGAAATGACCCGCACCTTCGTGGAGAAAGACTTCGAGGGCTTTGAACGCCGCAAGCACCCGGAACTGGCGGATTTCGTCATGCTCACCGAGTACGCCGCCGATATCAAAACGGCCTGCGCCTACCCGCCCGAACAGCTGGTCAACGGCCTGGGTGAATACGTTTCCAACCTGGGCAAGACCCAGCTGCGCATTTCGGAAACCGAAAAGTACGCCCACGTCACCTTCTTCTTCAATGGCGGCCTTGAAACACCGTTTGAAGGCGAAGACCGTATTCTGGTGCCGTCTCCGAAAGTGGCCACCTACGACCTGCAGCCGGAAATGAGCGCACCGGAAGTCACGGACAAGCTGGTGGAAGCCATCAAGAGCGGCAAGTACGACCTGGTGGTGTGCAACTATGCCAACGGTGACATGGTCGGCCATACCGGCAAACTCGACGCTGCCATCAAGGCCGCGGAGTGCATCGACCAGTGTGTCAAACGCATTGTCGAAGCCCTGGATGAAGTGGGCGGCGATGCGCTGATCACTGCGGACCATGGCAACTGCGAGCAAATGACCGACCCCAATTCCGGCCAGGTTCATACCGCCCACACCCTTGGCCCAGTGCCGCTGATCTACACAGGCCCGCGCCAGGTCAGTCTGAAAGATGACGGCAGCCTGAGCGACGTGGCGCCCTCCCTGCTGGCCCTGATGGGGCTGGAACAGCCAGCGGAAATGACCGGGCACAGCCTGGTAACCATCGATTGAGAGATCGATTGTTTTCCCCCCGATTACTGGCAGCTGCACTGATATTCAGTGCGCTGCCAGCGCTGGCCGATCAGGAAGTGACTCCCGGCCAGATCGAAGAGCTGAAAGAACAGATTGCCGACATTGATCAATGGCTGGCGAAGGCTGAAGAAGATCGCTCATCCCTGGAACGGCAGCTGACCGGTATCGAACAGGATATCAGCCGCCTGACCCGGGAGCGGCGGGAGCTGCGCCGCCAGGCGGAAGAGCAGCAACAACGGCTGACGGAACTGCAGAAAGAAGAAAAGGACCTCAATCGTACTCTGGAAAGCCAGCGTGAAAGCCTGAAAAAACAGATTCGCGCCGCCTGGATGGAAGGGGATGCCCCCGCCGTCAAAGTCCTGCTCAACGAGATTGATCCGGACAAGATCGCCCGCACCATGACCTATTACGAATATCTCAGCCGGGACACCGTCCAGCGCCTTGAGGTGTTCAACGAGAACCTGCGCCAGCTGAGGGAAACCCAGCAGGAAGCCAGAGCGGCACGGGCTCGCCTGGGGAAACTGGAACAGGACGTGGAAGAGCGCCAGGAGAAGCTGACACAATCCCGCTCCAGACGGGAACAGACCCTCGCAGCCCTGGACGCCGAAATCACTGACAGAAAAGGCGAGCGCGAAGAACTGGTCTCTGACCGCGAACGCCTGGAAAAGCTGTTGCGTGAAGTGGAAGAGGCCATTGCCAACATCCCCTCCCCCAACGAATCCGAACCCTTCGGCTCCTTGCAAAACAGACTCCCGTGGCCTGCCAGGGGCAAGGTATTCAGTGGGTACGGGGACCGTTATGCCGACGGAAAACTTCGCCGTAACGGGCTACTGATGAACACCGAAGAAAACGCAGACATCAAGGCCATACACTATGGCCGGGTGGTGTTCGCCAACTGGCTGCGAGGGTTCGGCCTGATGACCATTGTCGATCATGGCGATGGCTACATGACGCTCTACGGCCATAGCAGCAGCCTCTACACCAGCCCGGGAGACTGGGTAGAAGCCGGTGAGGCCATTGCCGCCGCCGGACGCACTGGCGGCACCGATGACCCGGCACTCTATTTCGAAATTCGCCGCAACGGCAAACCCGTGAACCCCCGCAGCTGGCTGGCAAAGTAGACGCGGCTCCCGGTTATAGAGGCCAAGGGCTGACAAACCCGACCAGTGACGCCATACTGTCCCGGTATGCAGGGGACTGCTCAACCATCGGAATATACACAGGATAAGTGAATGAGACGGGCCAGAAGCACATATAACGCCACAACGATCCGCGCACTGACTCTGATTACCTGCTTTGTTGCCTTTCCCGGCCTTGTTCATGCCCAGGAAACCGATGACCGTACCGGAGAACTCCTGGAAGGTGTGCAGAATGGCGAACGTGTGCAGATCCAGCTCCCCGATCCTGAGGAGCAGCTCCCCCTTGATGACCTTCGCAAGTTCACCGAAGTGTTCAGCCGCATCAAGGATGCCTACGTTGAGGAAGTCGATGACCGGCAACTGCTGGAAAGTGCCATCAAGGGCATGCTGTCCGACCTCGACCCGCATTCCACCTACCTGGCCCCCAAGGATTACGAGCAGCTTGAAGAGAGCACTTCCGGCGAATTCGGTGGCCTTGGCATCGAAGTGGGCATGGAAGACGGCTTTGTAAAAGTGATTGCACCGATTGACGACACCCCTGCCCAGAAGGCCGGGGTACAGGCAGGCGACCTGATCATCAAGCTTGGCGACCAGCCGGTGAAAGGCATGTCCCTGGAGGAAGCCGTCAAGCTGATGCGGGGTAAACCCGGAACGATCCTCACGCTGACCATCATGCGTGAAGGGGAAAATGCCCCCATCGAGATTGATGTTGAGCGGGACATCATCAAGGTGACCAGCATCAAATCCCGCCTGATTGATAATGGCTATGGCTATCTCCGCATCACCCAGTTCCAGGCCGATACTGGCACCCAGTTTATCGATGCCCTGAACGGCCTGAAAGAAGAATACGGCCACGACCTCGACGGCCTGGTGATCGACGTGCGTAACAACCCGGGCGGCATTCTGCAGTCCGCGGTTGAGGCCGCTGATGCCCTGCTTGATGAAGGTCTGATTGTCTATACCGAGGGCCGCATCCAGAGCTCGCGCCTGCGCTTTAACGCCAAAGCCGGTGATGTGGCGGAGGGCACCCCCATTGTCGTACTGATTAACGGTGGCTCCGCCTCCGCTTCGGAAATCCTCGCCGGCGCACTTCAGGACCATGAGCGCGCGGTAGTGATGGGCACCCAGTCCTTTGGTAAGGGCAGCGTACAGACCGTCATTCCCCTGGATGAGACCCACGCCATCAAGATGACAACGGCCCGCTACTATACCCCGGACGGACGCTCTATCCAGGCCAAGGGCATCAAGCCGGACATCGAAGTCCAACCTGCTGAGCTGCAGGAGATCGATGGCCGTCCATTCTTTACCGAAGCAGACCTGAGCGGCCATCTGGAAGGCCAGGATGAGGGCGAGGACAGCGCTGAGGAAGAACTTCAGAACGCTTCCGCCGCCGAGCGGGATTACCAGTTGCGTTCAGCGCTGAACCTGCTCAAAGGCCTGCGGATTCTGGATAAGCGCGGCAACAAGACCAGCATCAACGAAGCGGATTAATGCCCTTGAGACTGCTGATTTCACTGATTGCCGCGACGCTTCTGGCAACAACCGCCCGGGCGGAGACTCCCGGGCCAGCGCCGCAAGGGCAAGTGCCGCCGACGATTGCCATCATCATTGATGACATGGGCCATAACCTCCACGAAGGCAAGCGTCTGGCAAATCTGGAACAGCCGGTGACACTGGCCTTCCTGCCCTATCGACGACACACCGTTGCCCTCGCAAAGCTGGCCCACCTCAGGCACAAGGAAATCATGCTCCACGCGCCTATGGCGAATACCCGTAATTTCGGGCTAGGCCCTGGCGGGCTGACACCCGAGATGGATCGGCAAAGCCTGAAAAACACGCTTCGCCGCGCCCTCCGGTCTATCCCTCACGTCAAGGGTGTCAACAATCACATGGGCAGCCTGCTGACCCAGCAGCTGGAACCCATGGACTGGGTTATGTCGGAGCTGGACCGCTATCCAGTGTATTTCGTCGACAGCCGCACCATTGCCTCCTCGATTGCCGGCAAGGTCGCAGACGCCTATCGCATTCCTACCCTCACCCGTGATGTCTTTCTTGACCATGAGCAGACTGAGGAATACGTGGATCGGCAGTTCAAGCTGTTGATTGAACGGGCACGAAAAAACGGCAGCGCCGTCGGCATTGGCCACCCGCACAAGGTGACTGTGGACTATCTGGAGAAAAACCTGCCCAAGCTGGACGAACAGGGTATCGCAGTCGCCACGGTGAGCGGCCTGTGGGCCATACGGAATAACAACCGGCCGATGTTTGCGGAAGGTGAGAAGCAGGCCATCCGGCCTGCGTACGCCAAGAGCGAATAGGTGTTTGGCGCCGCGCCACCTACTCCCTGACTTCAATCCCCTGAGCCTTCATAAACGCCTTGGCCTCAGGAATGGTGTGCTGGCCAAAATGGAAGATTGAGGCCGCCAACACTGCATCCGCGCCGCCCTCGGTCACCCCGTCCGCCAGATGCTGCAACTCGCCGACACCACCGGAGGCAATCACCGGAACCGATACCGCATCACTAACCGCACGGGTCAGGCCGAGATCAAAGCCAATCTTGGTGCCATCCCGATCCATGCTGGTCAGTAGCAGTTCCCCGGCGCCCAGCGTGGTCATTTTGCGGGCCCATTCCACTGCATCCAGCCCGGTCGGTTTGCGGCCGCCGTGGGTGAAGATTTCCCAGCGCGGCGCTTCGCCCTCGGCCGATACCCGCTTGGCATCAATCGCTACCACAATGCACTGGCTACCGAAGCGGTCAGCAGCTTCCCGCACGAACTCCGGATTGAACACGGCGGCAGTATTGATGGATACCTTGTCTGCCCCTGCGTTCAGCAGTTTGCGGATATCTTCGACGGTACGCACGCCACCACCCACGGTCAGTGGGATAAAGACTTCCGCCGCCATACGTTCCACGGTTTCATAGGTGGTGTCACGGCTTTCATGACTGGCGGTGATGTCCAGGAAGGTGATCTCGTCCGCACCCTGCTCGTTGTACTTGCGAGCCACCTCAACGGGGTCACCCGCGTCGCGGATATCAACAAAGTTCACGCCTTTCACGACGCGGCCCTTGTCCACGTCCAGGCAGGGAATGATGCGTTTGGCCAGTCCCATAAATGTGTCCTTATGCCTTCAGGTTGTCGCAGTAGGCCTGGGCCTCTGCCACATCCAGCGTGCCTTCGTAGATGGCGCGCCCGGTGATGGCACCGAGGATGCCCTTGTCCGCCACGGTCGCCAGACGCTTGAGATCATCCATGTTGGTGACGCCACCGGAGGCGATAACAGGAATACCGCCAGCTTCGGCCAGAGCCGCCGTCGCTTCGACGTTCACACCCTGCATCATGCCGTCACGGCTGATGTCGGTGTAGACAATGGAGTCGACGCCGTCGTTGGCAAAGCGCTTCGCCAGATCCGTAGCCATCACTTCGGAGACTTCCGCCCAGCCATCGGTCGCGACGCGGCCGTCTTTGGCGTCCAGACCAACAATGATATGACCCGGGAATTTCTTGCACATTTCAGTGACGAAGTCCGGCTCTTTCACGGCTTTGGTGCCGATGATGACCCACTGTACGCCCGCTTTCAGGTATGCCTCGATGGTCTCTGCCGAGCGAATGCCGCCGCCAATCTGGATCGGCAGATCCGGGTACTTGCGGGCGATGGCCTGGACGATTTCGCCGTTGACCGGCTCACCCGCGAAGGCGCCGTTCAGGTCGACCAGGTGCAGGCGGCGGGCGCCGGCTTCCACCCAGCGGGTGGCCATGTCGACGGGATCGTCACCGAATACCGTGGAGTCGTCCATGCGCCCCTGACGCAGGCGAACGCATTTGCCGTCTTTCAGATCAATGGCGGGGATAATCAGCATTTTCCAGTCCAGTCAGTAAAATTCTTCAGTAACTGCAGCCCCGCCCGGGCGCTTTTCTCCGGGTGGAACTGCGCTGCAAAGATATTGTCTTTCGCCACCGCGGCCGCCAGATCAACGCCATAATGGCCGCGGCCGGCGATGTCGGCGTTGCCTTCGGCTTTGGCGTAGTAGCTGTGCACAAAATAGAAACGGTCACCATCCGGAATGTTGTGCCAGAGCGGGTGTTCGATGGTCTGGTAGACCTCGTTCCAGCCCATGTGCGGCACTTTCAAACGCTCTCCGTTTTCCGTCAGATTGTCGCCGAAGTAGCGCACCTCAGACGGAAACAGGTCGATGCAGTCAACGCCACCGTTTTCCTCGCTGCGGGACATCAGCGCCTGCATGCCAACGCAAATGCCCAGGAACGGGCGGTCCTGTGACACTTCGCGCACCAGGGTGTCCACGCCCAAACGGCGGATTTCGGCCATGCAGTCACGAATGGCGCCGACCCCGGGCAAAATCACCCGGTCGGCTTCGCGGATCTGATCGGCGTTGTCGGTAACCAGTACGGTGGTGTCCGGGGCTACGTGCTCTACCGCTTTTTTAGCAGAGTGTAGGTTGCCCATGCCGTAGTCGATAATGGCAACGGTTTTCATGGTAATGCGGTGTCCTTCGATGACCGGTTACAGTGAGCCTTTCTACAACGAGCCCTTGGTGGACGGAGTAATACCCGCCATACGCTCGTCCATTTCGATAGCCATGCGCAGGGCGCGACCGAAGGCCTTGAATACCGTCTCGATCTGGTGGTGGGTATTCTTGCCCTTCAGGTTATCGATGTGGAGGCTCACCATGGAGTGGTTCACGAAGCCATGGAAGAACTCCTCGAACAGGTCCACGTCAAAGCCACCCACGGCAGCCCGGGTGTAGGGAACGTCCATCACCAGGCCAGGACGGCCAGACAGGTCGATCACAACCCTTGAGAGGGCTTCATCCAGCGGCACATAGGCGTGACCGTAACGACGAATACCTTTCTTGTCGCCAACGGCCTGTTTGAAGGCCTGTCCCAGGGTGATGCCGATGTCTTCCACGGTGTGGTGATCATCGATGTGCAGGTCACCCTGGGAGACGATGTTCAGATCCACCAGACCATGGCGGGCAATCTGATCCATCATGTGCTCAAGGAAGGGCACACCGGTATCAAAGGAAGATTGCCCGGTACCGTCCAGGTTGATCTCGACGGTGATCTGCGTTTCAAGGGTATTTCTCTCTACCCGAGCCTTACGTTCGGCCATGGGGACTCCAGGTTATGAATAGGCAAAATGCCGGAAACTGATTATTTGCAGATTATACCTTTTCTGCATCCCCGAGTCCTACCATGACCTTCAATGGCGTTGATATCCGGATCTCAGAAGGCTTTCTTCAGGTTATTCATGTAAGTATCCACCAAGCTGTTGAACTCATGCTTGATGACGGGGCTGATGGCCAGCTTCAACATGCCGGGCAGCGGCACGGTGAGTTCCGCGTTGGTCTGGAATTTGACGGCGGTAACGTCATCCCCTTTGGAGGTGATCGTCCACGAACCACGAACCACGCCGTTGCCCTCACCTTTTACCGGCTCCCAGGTAATCTTGCCGCCGCTTTTGTCCGCAGAATATTTACAGGCATAGACGGACTGAATGGCGTGCTTGTCGACACCTACTTTCTCCATCTCCCAGCGATAGGCGTTATCGCCGAGGTCCACCAGCTTGTCCACTTTCGGAAAGTGGCTGGCAGAGCGAGGTACGTCGGCCAGGAGGTCGAACACGTCATCGTAACTGCCCGGCAGATCCAGTTCCCGGTTCAGCTCGATCGATACAGTGATAGCCACAGCCAGCTCCTTTTTATCTTTGTAAAGTTGTCACAACGTTGTTGTCAGAAAGTTGTCAGAAAACAGGACGCCTATTTTGGCCTATCACTAACGTATTGTCATACATCCGCGCTTTTATTTTGTTACCCCTGCGTTATCCTTAAGCTTGTTCGCCCTGCGCTGCCCGAACGCATAAACATGGAAGGAAGCCTGAATTATGAAAGCTGTTCGCTATATCGCCTTCGCTATCGTCGGTCTGATCATTCTGGCCATTGCCGCTGTTGCAATCGCTGTTATGGTGATCGACCCCAACGACTACAAACCCCAGATCGAGAAAGCCGCCGAAGACAACACCAACCTCGACCTCATCCTGGAGGGTGACATCGGCTGGTCTTTCATTCCCCTCGGCCTGGAACTCAATGGCGTGGAAGCCACCCTTGAGGGCGAACGCTTCGTGCGGATGGAGCAACTGGTGGCACAGGTGGACTTCTGGTCACTGATTGCCATGTCGCCGCGGGTGAATACCTTCCTGCTGGATGGTCTGGATGCGCGCCTGAACGTGGATAAGGACGGCAATGGCAACTGGACCCGTGTCATGCCGGAAGGTGAAGCGAGTGAAAGCCAGGAACCGGCCGAAGAACAGCAAAGCGAGCAAGCCCCGGAAGATACCGAAGCCGGTGGCGGCGAACCGCTGAACTTCAATGTCGAGAACGTGAAAATCAGCAACGCCCAGGTTCACTACAATGATGCGAGCACCGGCCAGTCCGTGACCCTGGAAGACTTCACAGTGAATGCCAGTGACATCACACTGGGCAGCAGCTTTCCCCTGGACATCAGCTTCCGGGTTGAAACCAACCAACCCCAACTTGTGGTGGATGGCAGCCTGAGCGCCCGTCTCGCCGCGAACGAAGCCCTCAACGAGTTTGGCATCTCCGACCTTGAGGCCGTTTTCGACATGAACGGCGAGCCGTTCGGTGGCAAAGCGGTGACAGCTGAGCTGGCCGGTTCCATCGAGGCCAACCTCGAAAACGAAACCGCCAGCATCAACGGCTTTACCGCCAGCCTCGCCGACCTCAAGCTCAACACCGATCTGACGGTCAATGGCTTTGGCGACAAGCCACAGCTTAACGGCACCCTCAGCATTGACGAATTCTCCCTCAAGAGCCTGATGGCAGCTCTCGGCCAGCCGGCTATTGAAACCGAGGATCCCGAAGTACTCGAAGCCGTCGCCTTCTCCACCAGCATCGGCGGCCCGGCCGGCACGGTTGAACTGAGCGACCTGTCCATCAGCCTGGATGACACCACATTCACGGGCGGTGGCAGCTACACCCTGAGCAACAGCGCCGTTGCACTGAACCTGCAGGGGGACGCAATCAACGCTGACCGCTACCTGCCGCCCACGCCGGAAGACGACGGCAGCGAAGCCGCCACCGACGAAAGCGATGCCCCCGAGGAGACAGGAGGTACAGCGCAGGCATCGGCTGAGGAAAGCGATCTTCTGCCACTGGAAACCCTGCGCACCCTGCTGCTGGACATTGACCTCGGCCTGGGCGAGCTGATCATCAGCAACCTCAACATCAACGAGATCAAGTCGTCCATTACCGCCAAAAACGGCGTACTGAAAGTGGACGAGTTCAGCGGCAAGCTATACTACGGCAGCTTCGGCGCCAACGTTACCCTGGACGCCCGCACGGATAACCCGAAATGGACCATCGGCTCCAAGGTCAACAATGTGCAGACGTTGCCGCTGCTGACAGACCTGGCGGAGATCGACATGCTTTCCGGTGGCGCCAACCTGACCGTGGATGTGAAAACCACTGGCAACCGCATCTCGGCACTGCGTGAAAACGCCAATGGCGAAATCGCATTCAACCTGGCCGAAGGCGAATTCCGTAAAATGAACCTGACGCGCATGGCGTGCCAGGGAATCGCGCTGGCGAACCAGGAAAGCCTGGGCACCAGTGACTGGGGAGCTACCACGCCCTTTAACGATATGAAGGGCACGCTGAAGATCGATGGCAACACCCTCAACAATACCGACCTGGTCGCGGCCCTGGCAGGCATGCGCCTGGAAGGCGACGGCACAGTTGACCTGAAGCAAACGGACCTGGATTACGAACTGGGTCTGCGGATTGTCGGCGAAATCCACCGTGATGAGGCCTGCCGTGTAACGGAATACGTTGAAAACGTTGTTATCCCCGTTGAGTGCCGCGGCGACTACTCCGAAGACTCCGCCGGCCTGTGCTCCTTTGACGGTTCCCGCTTCCGCGACACCCTGAAGGACATCGCCGCCAACGCCGCACGGGCAAAGGTCAAGGAAGAAACCGATAGAGCCAAAGACAAAGCCAAAGAAAAAGCTCAGGAAAAAATCGACGAACAACTGGGCGAAGAAGGCGACAAAATCAAGGACGCGGTGAAGGGGCTGTTTAACTAATGAGTAGCGGTTTCGCCCGGGATCTCCTCGCATGGTACGACCAACACGGCAGGCATGACCTGCCGTGGCACCACAACCGCACCCCTTATCGGGTCTGGGTGTCGGAAATCATGCTGCAGCAAACCCAGGTCGCCACCGTGATCCCTTACTTCCAGGCCTTCATGCAAAGGTTCCCGGATGTGCGGGCTCTTGCCGAGTCGCCGGAGGATGATGTACTCAGCCACTGGTCCGGCCTTGGCTATTATGCCCGCGCCCGCAACCTGCAAAAAGCCGCCAGAACCGTGGTGAACGATTTTGGCGGTGAATTCCCGGAAGACCAGGAGAAACTGGAATCCCTCACCGGCATTGGCCGCTCCACAGCGGCCGCCATCCTGGCCCAGGCCTTTGGCAAACGGGCAGCCATCCTCGACGGCAACGTGAAACGCGTGCTCGCACGCTACCATGCCGTACCGGGCTGGCCGGGACAGACCAGAGTGCTCAACACTTTATGGGAACATGCAGAACAACACACCCCGGACACCCGGGTACGGGACTACACCCAGGCCATCATGGATCTGGGCGCCATGGTATGTACCCGCTCACGCCCCAAGTGTGAGTCATGCCCGCTGCAAAGCGGCTGCCTTGCCCAACGGAATAACGAAGTCAGCCTGTACCCCGGCTCAAAACCCAAAAAAGCCAAACCGGAGAAAACCACCTGGATGGTCATCCTCGAAGACAACGAGGGGCGGATCATGCTGGAAAGACGCCCTCCCAGCGGCATATGGGGCGGATTATGGAGCCTTCCCGAGCTTGACCCGGCATTCAGTCCGGATGAACTGCCTGAGGCCTGTGAGCAGGCGTATGGCTTTGACTGCAGCGACGCCGAACTGATCGGTGGTTTCCGCCACACCTTCAGCCACTACCACCTGCACATCCAGCCTGCGAGGCTTTCCGTGACCGCCAGCAACACCATCGCCGACAACGACAACCAGCGCTGGCTGCACCGGGACCAGGCCCTCACCCTGGGCCTGCCTGCCCCGATACGCACGCTGCTGACCAACCCGGAGCAGACCGCCCTGCTCTGAGCTAGCACACTGACCCGCCCCCGATCTGTTATCATCTGCGCAGCTATCTAAACGGCCAATTCCAACAGGAGCAGACATGAGCCGCACCGTTTTCTGTCGCAAGTACCAGGAAGAACTGGAAGGACTGGATTTCCCGCCCATGCCCGGCAAGAAAGGCCAGGAAATCTGGGAAACCGTTTCGAAGAAAGCCTGGGAAGAATGGCAGAACCAGCAAACCATGCTGATCAACGAAAAACACCTGAGCCTGATGGACCCGAACACCCGCAAATACCTGCAGGCCCAGATGGAGCGCTTCTTCAACAACGAGCCCTTCGACAAGGCCGAAGGCTACGTACCGCCGGAAAAATAACCCTTATTGATCAAAGGCTGAGCAATCCGCAAAAGATCCGCAAATTTTTAGCCCTCAGCCTTGACTCAAAACAGCTAAACCGGTTTAATAGCGCCCCGTTGCACAGCAGTAGCGCAACACGCCCGGATAGCTCAGTCGGTAGAGCAGGGGATTGAAAATCCCCGTGTCGGTGGTTCGATTCCGCCTCCGGGCACCATTAAGAATTCTGACGAAGCCCGCCTTGTGCGGGCTTTGTTGTTTCCGGAACCCGCTTACTTCTGACCTATCGGCTTATACGCCCGATATCCCTGTCCGTCAGCCCCCTTTTTAACCGTAAAATACTCGGACCTCGCGACCAACAAATCAGAAAACTTCTTGACTCCATAGGTCCTGGGATCGAAATCCGGGCGGGTGCGCTTGAGGAAGGAGCCGGCTGCGGAGAAGGTCGCCCACCCCTGATCGTCCTGGGTTTGTTCCCAGGCACGTTTGAGCAGTGCCACTTCCTCAGGGAGCTTTTCGGATTTCTTTTTCGGGGTTTCTTTTTCGGTTTTGGCCGGCTCATCCGGCACCACCTCTTCCGGGTACTCAAGGTTTTCCGTGAAAAGAAAGTCATCACAGGCACTGCGGAACGATACCGGAGTCTTCTTCTCGCCGACCCCGAATACATAGATCTCGGACTCTCTCAGCCGGGACGCCAGCTTGGTGAAGTCGCTGTCGCTGGAGACAAGGGCAAAAGCATCAAACTTGGAGGAATAAAGCAGGTCCATGGCATCAATGATCATGGACGCATCGGTGGCGTTCTTCCCCTTCGTGTAGGCGAACTGTTGGATAGGCTGGATGGCCAGTTCATTGAGAACGGTCTTCCAGTTCTTGAGACTGTCCACCGACCAGTCGCCATAAGCCCGCTTTACCACCACATGCCCATGAGAGGACAGTTCCTCAATGATCAACGGCAATTTTGACAACTGGGCGTTGTCTGCATCAATCAGTACGGCAATCTTTTTATGCTGCTCAAGGTCTTTCAACGGCCCCCCTCCTTTGTTGCTGTATTCCTGACGTTGAGCATACACGTTTTGAGTGGAGAGACCTCTCCCATCCAACCTCGGAAATTGCCATAATGCCGCCTTTTCAACAGGGGGAGTTCCCATGACAACAGCCTTGAAGGCAGTCACTGCAGTCGCTGCTCTATTCATCCTGACCGCTTGTAGTCCGGAGGTCGGCAGCGAAGCCTGGTGCGTGGATATGGAGGAGAAGCCGAAGGGAGACTGGACGACGAACGAAGCTGGCGATTTCGCCAAGCACTGCATTTTCCGTTAAGGCCTTGTATCGCCCGGCAGATGGCGGGCGTTAAACCAGTTGCGGGCGACAGTGAATCTCACCGGGACAACGCCAGCTCCCGCCGAACCGCTCCCGGCGCCCCGGCTGCAAGAACCGCAGCCCCTGCCACACAAACGGCCATGGTCAACACGATGGGCAGTAACGAACCGCCGCTGAGCGTGGCTGATATCGCGCTGATGGCGCCGGCGATGGTGAATTGCGCCGCGCCCAGCAGGGCGGCTGCGGTGCCGCCCAAGTGCGGGAAGAACTCCAGGGCGTTGGCCATGTTGTTTGGCACGATGGCCCCCATGAAGGCCACAGCAACGATGATGCATGCGGCGACAACCCAATAGGGAGCGGCGGCCCAGGCGGACAGCACCAACGCGATGATTGCGACGGTCTGCAGGAAAACCGACACCCTGAGAATGTCGACGGATTCGAAACGGTTCAGGAGCCGACGGTTCAACAGATTAACGCAAGCCATGGCCCCGATGTTGGCGGCGAACAGGCCGGAGAACATGGCCTTGGATAACCCGAACCACTCCTGGTAGATGAAGGACGCATGGGTAATGAACACCAGCATGGCGCTGAAGCAAAGCGCCTGCAGACCAATAAACCTCATGGTCACCGGGTGCCGCAGCACCAGCAGATAGTTGGTCACAAGAGTGGAGACAGGGGTAGCCTCCCTCTCCCGCTTCGGCAGGCGTCGGAACAATGCAAAGTGCAGGACGATGGCCAGCAACACGGCGTATACCGTCAGCATCAAGAAGATCGCCGGCCAATCACTGATCACCAGCAGCACGGAACCGATGGAAGGAGCGAGCGCGGGAGCCACAAACATGATTAACCCGATAAGCCCGAACAATCGGGCCGCCTCGGAACCATGGCTTTGATCCCGGACAATTGCCGGAACCGATACCGCGCAAAAGGCACCGCCAATACCCTGGATGACCCGCCAGAACAGCATCTGGTTGATCGTATCTGCATGGGCAACCATCAAGGCCGCTGCAGCAAATATCGACAGCCCGCCCAGCAACACCTGCTGGCGACCATAACGATCAGATAAAGGGCCGCCAACAAGCTGCGCCAGCCCCAATGCGCCAACGTAGGCACTGAGGGTTAACCCGATCTGTCCGTGGGAGGCGCCCAGGCCATCAGATATGTCCGGGAAGGCTGGCAGGTAGGCGTCCAGTGCCAACGGTCCCAGTGCGACCGTCATTCCCAATAATATCGCCAGCTGAATCTGGGGCATAAAAAAGTGAGAGCTCTACAGGAAGGAGAATCAAGGATTTTCGTAAAACCACCCGTCAGGCAGCTTTGCGGAAATCCTCGATTCTCACCGCCTTGTCACGCTTGCGCTTGTACTTGCTTTTGTCTTCCACCACCCGCATGTGATACTTCGGGGTTCTCAGTTCGCGCTGCACAGCGCTGTGTTGTGTGGGCTTTGCCCGTTTCTTGGCCATGGCGATTTCTCCTGTTGGCGCTATCATGGGTTTGCGGTGCCAAGTTTAGCACCTTCCGTCAACACTTCAGCAAAGGGACTATAAGGAATGTCACTCACACTCTGGCTGACTTTTTTGGTGGCAGCGGTACTGATCAGCGTCTCGCCGGGTGCCGGCGCGGTCAATACCATGAGTAACGGACTACGTTATGGCGTGAGGCGGTCCATGCCGGCCATACTCGGACTGCAACTGGGTTATGGCGCCCAGATTGTGCTGGTTGGCGCCGGGCTCGGCGCGTTGGTCGCCTCATCGGTGTGGGCGTTGGCGATCATCAAGTGGCTGGGGGTTGCTTACCTGATCTGGTTGGGTATCCAGAAATGGCGGGAGCCGGTGGTATCGAACGAGCCGGAGGATCAGCCCGTCGTGAGTGGAAGGAAGCGCTTCTGGCAATCAGCACTGGTCAACCTGACCAACCCGAAAGCTACGATCTTCCTGGTGGCTCTGTTTCCTCAATTCCTGGTCGCCGGTCAGCCCCATGGCCCGCAACTGGTGACCATGGGCGCGACGCTTATCCTGGCGGATTGCCTGGTAATGCTGGGCTACGCCCTGCTGGCCAGTCAGCTCTTCCGTTTTATGACCACCCCTTACCGCCAGCGGCAGATGAACCGGGTGTTCGGCGGCCTGTTTGTGACTGCAGCGGTGGCTTTGGCCAGTTTCAAGCGCAGCTGAATTACCTGCCGGATGTAGGTAGATCTGTGTAATTGCACTGGCCACGCGCCTGCCGTGAAATACATCATCCCTCATTAAGGAATTCACCATCGTGCTCATTGCCTTACTTGCCATTTTTGCCGGTCTTGCGCTGCTGGTCTGGAGCGCGGACCGGTTTGTTGAAGGCGCTGCGATCACCGCCGGCCATTTTGGCATGCCGCCACTGCTGATCGGGATGGTGGTGGTTGGTTTTGGTACATCCGCACCAGAAATGGTGGTTTCGGCTCTGGCCGCCTCTCAGGGCAATCCCGGGCTGGCACTGGGTAACGCCTATGGCTCCAACATCACCAATATTGCGTTGATTCTGGGTATCACCGCGGTGATTTCTCCGATTGCCGTGCATTCTCAGGTCATGCGAAAGGAACTGCCCATTCTGATCCTGGTGACGCTCCTGGCAGCGTGGCAGATTCTGGATGGCTCCCTCAGCCGGCTGGATGCGGTTGGCTTGCTGCTGACCTTTGCCGTGCTGCTTGCCTGGAGCATCTGGTCGGGCATGAAGAAACCGGATGACCCTCTCGCAGATGAAGTGAGCGTGGAGCTGAAAGCGCATGCCATGCCCATTCGCAAGGCGGTGTTCTGGCTGGTAGCCGGGCTGATCCTGCTGATCATCAGCTCCCGCATTCTGGTATGGGGGGCGGTGGATCTGGCCATGGCTTTTGGCGTAAGCGATCTGATCATCGGCCTGACCATTGTGGCCGTTGGAACCTCATTACCCGAACTGGCATCGTCTGTTATTGCTGCCCGCAAGGGTGAGCACGATCTGGCTCTGGGCAACATTCTGGGTTCCAACCTGTTCAACACCCTCGCGGTTGTCGGCATAGCCGGCATGATTTCACCCATGCCGGTCGCGGATGAAGTTCTGGTGCGGGATCTTCCGGTGATGGCGGGCCTTACCTTTGCGCTGTTTGTGCTTGGCTATGGCTTCCGCGGTCCGGGCCGGATCAACAGATTGGAAGGCATCCTGCTCATGGCCTGCTTTATCGGTTATACCGCCTATCTGGTGACCACCACATTCGGGCAGTAACCTGCCCGAACCCGATAGTGAAGGGCCCTACCGCAACAGACATTCGCGGCTCAGTGCCTGGCTCACCTCCCTGCGCTGTCGCCGCAGGCGGTTGCCCCGGTCATTACTGTAACCGGCCCTGAGATGCTGCTGAATCCGGTCCAGTCGCTTACGGTACCCCTCACACGTTTTCTGGTGACGCGCGTCTGTTTTCTTGCTGCCACCGGCAGAACGCCGGCCCGAGTCTGATCGCTCCAGGCTGCGACTGACCTGTTGGTTGATGGTCGTTACCCGCCTGCCCTGCTCGATGTTCTCGGACATGGGCACCACCGAAGGTTCACTGAGCGTGACGGTTTCGTGATTGCGGGTCGGTGGTTGTTTGTCGGTAAAGTGAACCACACCGTCGGCGTCAGTCCAGGTGTAAACGCCTGCTGACGCGGACGACGCGAATACTGAGGTCAATAGCGAGGCAATAAACAAAGCCGCCAAACTCCCTGGCATACGATTCCACTCCCTGTGGTTTCAAAAATGAGCCAGGGACTATAGCAGACGTTACTGATCCAGTAATTCGATCCAGTGCTGAACCGGCACATCCGCTTTGGTTTCCAGGTGCATCTGGCAACCGATATTGGCGGTGACGATGCGGTCCGGGTTATCGACGGTCAGTGCCTTGAGTTTGTTGCCCAACAGCTTCTGGCTGAGTTCCGGCTGGAGCACGGAGTAGGTACCCGCTGACCCGCAACACAGGTGCTTGTCTTTGGTGGCAGCCAGGTTCACGCCCGCTTTGGTCAGCACCTGTTCCACCACGCCGTTCTGTTGCATGGCGTGTTGCAGGGTGCAGGGGCAATGGAAGGCCACCTTGCCCGGGCTCTGGTGCACTTTGAGCTTATCCAAGTCCTGTTTAAGCAGGAACGCGCCCAGGTCGATGGTCAGTTCACTCACCTTCTTTGCCTTGGCGGCGTAGACCGGATCATTCTTCAGCAGGTGGCCGTAGTCCTGCACCATGGCGCCACAGCCGGAGGCGGTCATGATGATGGCTTCGGCGCCGGCTTCGATGGCGGGCCACCAGGCATCGATATTCTGGCGCATCCGCTCCAGGCCCTTCTCGTGCTCGGAAAGGTGGTAGTTCACCGCGCCACAGCAGCCGGCTTCCGGCGCTTCCACCATGGTGATACCGAGGCGGTCGAGCACACGGGCGGCAGCCGCGTTGGTGTTGGGGGTGGCGGACGGCTGCACGCAACCGGCCAGTGCCAGCACGATGCGGCTATGGCTCGCCGCGGGCCAGGGACTGGCTTCTTTTCTGGGCGGTACTTTGGTGCGCAGTTTTTCCGGCAACGCCGGGCGGAACAATTGGCCAAGGCGTAGCAATAAACCGAACAGTCTGCGGTTGGGGATGACGCGCGCCAGCGCCCAGCGTACCCACTTGTCTTTTGGCGGGCGGGGCATTTCTTCTTCCATCAGGCCGCGGCTGATATCTATCAGGCGGCCGTATTGGACGCCGGAGGGACAGGTGGTTTCGCAGCTGCGGCAGGTGAGGCAACGGTCCAGGTGTTCGCGGGATTTTTCGGTGACTTCCTGGCCTTCTAGGAACATTTTCATGAGGTAGATACGACCGCGGGGGCCATCGCGCTCGTCATTGAGTTCCTGGTAGGTGGGACAGGTTGCCGTGCAGAATCCGCAGTGGACACAGGCCCGCAGGATGGATTCGGCCTCCTGTCCTTCCGGGGTGTTGGCGTATTGTTGTACTAGATTGGTTTGCATGGTTTACCTATTCTCAAAATTCGGTGCACAAGTGAGTGGCTGCCCCTTTTCTGAAACACGCTACAAGCACATCCATGTGCGCTTGGGCTCCG
>NZ_JBJJLC010000029.1:0-21510 GCF_045449855.1 Marinobacter alkalisoli
GGGGCAGCCACTCACTTCCCGGACATCTCGGCAGGCCCTCTCCGCGCCCGGTCGGACTTTAGTTTCAGTCTTACAACCAGCCGTAGAGCCGGCCTGGGTTGAATATGCCATTGGGATCGAATGAGTTTTTCACGCGGCGCTGTATGCCTTTCAGGGCATCCGGCTGGTGATGCATCACTTCACCCTCGCGGTCACCGCCACGGAACAGGCTGACCTGTCCCCCAGCATCCTTCGCCAGTGCTTCCATCTGTTCCAGTTCCGCATCGCCCCGGTACCAGCGCTGGGAGCCTGCCCAGTCGATCAGCCAGGGGCCGTCGAGCTTTGGATTAGCAGCAGTGGAGCCCACGGAGAAGCGCCATAACGGGTCGTCACCGGTGAAAAATTCATGCTGCATGTCCTGAATCTGGCGCCAGAACTGGTCGCCGTTTTCCATTACCTCGCCGGACCATTTCTGGGCGGTGGCTTCTACCGCCGAGCGGGCGCCGGACAGGCGGAGGTAGACTTTGCCGTCAAGCCAGCAGGCGGCGGTGATGGGTTTGGGTTCGGCGGCGCGGCTGTTCATGTAGTGGATGACTTCGTCCATTGCCATGTCCTGAACCAAAGTCAGGGTGGCGGCCGGTTTGGGCATGACTTTCATGCTGATTTCGGTCAGCACGCCGAGGGTGCCCATGGCGCCGGCCTGCATGCGGGAAACGTCATAACCGGCGACGTTTTTCATCACCTGGCCACCAAAGCGCAGGTGTTCGCCTTTGCCGTTGATCAGCCGTACACCCAGCACCTGGTCGCGCACGGAGCCGGCCCAGGGGCGGCCGGGGCCGGAGAGGTTGCAGGCCAGGGTGCCGCCGATGGTGGAGCCTTCGCCAAAATGGGGCGGTTCAAAGTGCAGCACCTGCCCTTCTTCGGCCAGGGTCGCTTCGATTTCTGTCAGGGTGGTGCCGGCACGAACGGTGAGCACCAACTCCACCGGGTGGTAATCGACGATTCCGGTGTGTTCCCCCACATTGAGGATACCGGCATCCGGGTCGGCTGCGCGGCCCATGAAGGCCTTGGTGCCGCCACCAACGATATTGAGTTTTTGCCCACCATCGCGGGCCTGGAGCACTTGCTCGCGGAGTGTCTGGAGATGATCAGCCATGGGCGGCTTCCGTATGGTCGTGCTTGTGTAGTTTGTATTCGAGTGAGCGGTATTCCTGGCAGAAACGCAAAGCCGGTACGCCTTTACCGGGGTTCAGGATGCCCTTGGGGTCGAACGCGGCTTTGACATCGTGGAACTGCTGCAGTTCTTCGTCGTTGAACTGCACGGCCATCTGGCGGACTTTCTCCACACCCACACCGTGTTCCCCGGTGATACAGCCGCCCACTTCCACGCAAAGGGAAAGGATGCTGCTGCCGAACGCTTCGGTGCGCTCGAACTCGCCGGGTACGTTGGCATCGAACAGGATCAGCGGGTGCAAGTTGCCGTCGCCGGCATGGAATACGTTGGCCACCCGCAGGTCGAATTCTTCCGACATTTTTTCCATCTCGGTCAGCACGTGGGCGATTTCACGGCGGGGAATGGTGCCGTCCATGCAGTAGTAATCCGGTGAAATCCGGCCTACCGCCGGGAAGGCGGACTTGCGTCCTTTCCACAGCAATGCACGCTCCTCCTCACTCTGGGAGGTTCGCACCGAGGTGGCGCCCAGTTTGCGGAAGACCTCTTCTGCCTCGGCGATGTGTTCGTGTACTTCCTCTTCGGTACCGTCCACTTCGCACAGCAGCAGGGCTTTGGCATCCCGTGGATAACCGGCATGGGCAAAGTCGTCGGCGGCGATAATGGCGTGGCCGTCCATCATTTCCAGGCCACCGGGAATGATGCCGTGGGCGATGATGCCGCCCACCGCGTCACCGCCTTTCTGCACGCTGTCAAAACCGGCCATGACTACCTGGGCCACTTCGGGTTTGGGCAGCAGCTTGACCTTCACTTCCGTGACCACACCCAGCAGGCCTTCGGAGCCGGTCATCAGTGCAAGAAGATCCATACCGCAGCTGTCGAGACCATCACTGCCGACAGTAACCACATCGCCCTCGGCGGTGACCATCTCCACGCTCAGGATATTGTGGACGGTCAGGCCGTACTTCAGGCAATGCACGCCGCCGGAGTTTTCCGCCACGTTGCCGCCAATGGTGCAGGCAATCTGCGACGAGGGATCAGGACCATAATAGAGACCATACTGTGCGGCTTCCTCACTGATGGCGAGGTTACGCACACCTGGTTGCAGACTGGCCGTGCGCGCCAGCGGATCGATATTGAGGATACGATTGAACTTGGCCAGCGACAGCACCACGCCTTCCTTGTTGGGCATGGCGCCGGCACTGAGCCCCGTACCCGCACCACGGGCCACCACCGGCACTGCGTTTTCATTGCAGATGCGCATCACCCGCTGTACCTGTTCCACCGTTTCCGGCAGCACCACCAGCAACGGCATTTCGCAATACATGGACATGCCGTCGCATTCGTAGGGCTTCATGGTTTCGTCATCAGTGATGACGTATTCCGGGTCGATGAACGTCCGGAACTGCTCCGCCAGGTCGGCTTTGCTGACTTTCGGCTTGATCGTCATATCAGTCTCTGGGTGTGCGTTGCTTCAGCTGTGACAGCCATTAACCGCGTTTGGTTTCAAAGTGGTCGATACCGGCCTGGGCACAGTCCATGTCCTGCTGGGGAGTACCGGAACTCAGGCCAATACCGCCCACCACTTCGCCGTCAACAAGCACCGGTAAACCGCCGCCGACGGAACTGATCCGGCCGCCCACTTCGGTATGAATACCGAACGCCAGGCTGCCCGGTACGTTCACCTTGTTGTAGTCGTGGGTGGCTTTCTTGGCAGCGGCCGCCGTAAACGCCTTGTCCTGCGCTATGGTCACGCTGGTGATCTTGCCGCCGTCCATTCGCTCGAAAGCAATCAGGTTGCCGGACTCATCCACTATCGCGATACACATGGGGACGCCAATTTCACGCGCTTTCTCCGCTGCCCCCTCAATCAGAAGTCTCGCATCCGCCAGGTCCAGTCGATTGATCGTTAACATTCTTGGTTACTCCCATGTCAGTCAAATGAGGTCGCGCAGGTGTTTTGATGTCCTCACGCTCGGCCTGTTTCCATAGTCCGGATCACGCACAGGTTAGTCCAGATTATTGAGCACTGGTCTGACCAGTTTTTGGAGACTATGCTGTCAGGTATACCAACTCTAGTTCATTCGTCAGCAACAGGTAGTGATTGGAACAAGGCGGGTTATGGCTCAATCGGAAGACATTTCTTTTCGGCTGGAACAGCTGATTCTCGACGGCGGCCTGGCACCCGGTCAGAAAATCCCGTCAGAAAGGCAGCTGGCATTTCGACTGGGGGTATCCCGGGCCCTTGTACGTGAAGCACTGCATGAGCTGCAGGGCCGGGGCGTAATCAAAACGTACCACGGCAAGGGATCGTTCGTGGCCAGCATCTTGCCGGGTGGCCCGGAAGCCGATGACAGCAGTCCCCTGATGCACCTGTATTCGGGGCACTCCCGCACACTTTATGATCTGCTTGAGGTGCGGGAACAGCTTGAAGGCCAGGCTGCCTGGCTGGCCGCACAACGAGCCACCAACATGGACCGGATACGGATTACCCGCGCGTTCGAACGGCTGGGAGAAACCGACCCACTCAGCAACGCCGAACCCGACCACGGCTTCCATCAGGCGATTGTGGAAGCGTCCCACAACCCGGTCCTGGTTCACATTCTGAACGGATTGAAAAAAATGATGCTGTTAACCGTACAGGCCTCCGTGGCCAACCTGAACCCTCGTGAGGAAATGCGGCAAACCATCATGAAACAACATCGCCGCCTTTACCGGGCGATTCTTTCCGGTCGTGCCTCAGCAGCGCAAAAAGCGGCGACATCTCACGTCCGTTTTGTCATCACATCCCTGAAGTACCTTGAAGAAGAGGGGGCGCCGGTCACCCGTCCGACCGACGCAAAAAACTTGCATTGCACCAACATTGCGACACAATGATTTGGCGGAATCTGTTGTAATTCTCGGCAAAACCCTTTGAAAGAGGTATTGATTTCCGATGCCACAGTCCGTAAAACATGCGCCTTTGAATGACAGCCTCAGGAGTCGCCCATGGCGGAACAAGCGCCTTTGATCTGCAGGGATATTCACAAAACCTTTGACCAGCTTGAAGTGCTCAAGGGTATCTCGCTGGAAACCCGTAAAGGTGATGTGGTTTCCCTGATTGGCAGTTCCGGCTCCGGGAAGAGTACTTTCCTGCGCTGCATCAACATGCTCGAAACCCCGACCTCCGGCGATATTATCGTGCACGGCGACCCGATCCGGTTCACCAAGAACCGTAAGGGCGAACGCATTCCCGCCGATAACAAGCAGGTTGAATTGATCCGCGCCAAGCTGTCGATGGTGTTCCAGAGCTTCAACCTCTGGTCCCACATGACCGTGCTGGAAAACATCATTGAAGCGCCGGTCAACGTCCTCAAGGTTCCCAAGAAGGAAGCCATTGAGCGCGCCGAAGCCTACCTGAACAAAGTCGGAATCTACGAGCGCAAGGATTACTACCCGGCCCAGATGTCAGGCGGTCAGCAACAGCGGGCGGCGATTGCCCGGGCGCTGGCCATGGAGCCTGAGGTCATGCTGTTTGACGAGCCGACATCAGCGCTGGATCCGGAGCTGGTCGGCGAAGTACTGAGGGTTATGCAAAGCCTGGCCGAGGAAGGCCGCACCATGATCGTGGTCACCCACGAGATGGCATTTGCAAGGGATGTGTCAAGTCAGGTCCTGTTCTTGCATCAGGGCGTGATCGAGGAACAGGGTACACCCGATAAAGTGTTTGATAATCCGGACTCGGAACGTATGAAACAGTTCCTGGCTCCCAACTTCTGACACTCGGTGCTATCTTGAACCGGTGAAGAAATAAAAAGTTGGAACCACAAACTTCCATCAAAAAATAAAGCCCAAAAGGCAAAACACTGGAGAAGTGACACATGAAAAAACTGATTATTGCAGCAAGCTGTGCCCTGGCCATGATCGCAGGCGGCGTGCAGGCCCAGGAACGCAACCTCCGGATCGCATTTGATGTGCCCTACGAGCCGTTCGAATACAAGGACGACAAGGGCGAGCTGACTGGCTTCGAAGTCGAGCTAGCAAAAGCCATGTGCGAAGAAATGAACGCCAACTGTGAACTCGTTATCCAGGCATGGGACGGCATGATCCCGGGTCTGCTGGCGCGCAAGTTCGACCTGATCATGTCCTCCATGTCCATCACTCCGGAACGTGCCGAGCGGGTACTGTTTTCCGAGCCGTACTACAACACCCCGGGCGGCTGGTTCGCCCCTGAAGGCTTCGACACCGATGTCACTGACAAGGACGCCATGAAGGGCAAGACCGTTGGCGTTCAGCGCGGCACCACCATGGATACCTTCGTGACCGAAGAACTGGGTGGCATCGTCACCATCAAGCGCTACACCACAGCGGACGACATGGTTCTGGATCTGGAAGGTCAGCGCCTGGACGTGGTCTTCGTGGATTACCCGGTGGGTGAGCAGACCGTTTTGAGCAAGGAAGGCTTCAAGGAAGTGGCGGAGCCGGTCAAGCTGGGCGAAGGCGTTGGCGTTGCGATGCGCAAGCGTGACAAGGACCTGGCGGAAGAAGTGAACGCGGCCCTGGCCACTCTTAAGGAAGATGGTACCTACGACACCATCATGAAGAAGTACTTCGCTTACGACATCAAGATGTAAAATTGCTTCGGGGCGGCCACAACGGCCGCCCCCTGCTTACCGGACGTTCCCATGCTCGATTTGAAAGGCTATGGCCCGGCCCTGATGGAAGGGGCGGTTGTCACCGCTGAACTGGCCTTCCTCTCCCTTGTCCTCTCTGTGACCCTTGGGCTGATCGGCGCCTCTGCCAAGCTATCAAACAGTCGGGCGGCCAAAGGTGCTGCCACGGCCTATACCACGCTTATCCGCGGTGTACCCGACCTGGTCATGATGCTGTTGTTCTATTACGGCGGTCAGGTTGTTGTGAACATGCTCTCGGACTACATCTGGGACGCTTACGAGATCGACTTTTTCTTCCAGTTCGATCCATTCATCTCCGGGGTACTCACGATCGGACTGATCTTCGGCGCCTACATGACCGAAACCTTCCGCGGGGCCTTCCTGGCGGTGGAATCCGGTCAGATAGAGGCAGCCCGCGCCTACGGTTTCACCCGCTGGCACACCTTCCGCCGAATCATGTTTCCCCAGATGCTGCGCCATGCCCTGCCGGGTATCGGCAACAACTGGCAGGTACTGCTCAAAACCACGGCCCTGGTGTCCATTATCGGGTTGACGGATATGGTCCGCGTGGCCGAGGAAGCCGCCAAGGCGGAGCGGATGCCGTTCCACTTTTTCATACCGGTGGCGCTTATGTACCTGACCCTGACGGCAGGCTCGGAACTGTTTATCAAGTGGCTCAATAAACGGGCCAATGTCGGCGTGGTTCAGGAGAGTTAAGTGATGCCTGATTTTATTGCCCAGTGGCTGAACCAGAACGATATTTTTACCGCCATGACCATCATGGAATACTGGGATGGTCTGGTCACAACGGTTCAACTGGTATTCCTGTCCCTGGTGATCGGCTTGGTGCTCGCTGTCCCGCTAGCGATAATGCGAACGGTCAGAAACCCTTTTATCTCGGGCCCGGTGTGGCTCTATACCTACCTGTTCCGTGGCACGCCGCTGCTGATTCAGCTTTATATTATCTACTACGGCCTGGCGCAGATTGAGGGTATTCAGGAAACCTTCTGGTGGGAGATTTTCCGCGAGCCTTTTTACCCTGCCCTGCTGGCGTTCGTTCTGAATACGACGGCCTATACCACCGAGATTATCCGCGGTGCCATTATATCGACGCCCCATGGTGAGATTGAGGCGGCGAAGGCTTATGGCATGAACTGGTTCCTGCGCATGCGGCGTATTGTGTTGCCGAGTGCGGCGCGGCGGGCGGTGCAGGCGTACTCGAATGAGGTGATTTTCATGCTTCACGCGAGTGCGATTGCCAGCGTGGTGACCATTGTGGATCTTACAGGTGCAGCACGGAACATTTACTCGCGGTTTTATGCGCCGTTTGATGCTTTCCTGTTTGTGGCTCTGCTTTACATGCTGCTGACGTTTGCGCTGGTGTTTGCGTTCCGCAAGCTGGAAAATCATTTGCTGAAGCATCAGCGGCCTTTGAGCTCTTAAACTTCAGTGCCGGGGTGGGCAGCTAATCCCTTCCCGGGAGACGCTACGAGCATTGGTGCATAGTCAGCTGGTGGGACCGCCTCCCGGGAACCGCTACGAGCACCCGCACGCGGGTCCGGCCCGCAATCACAGATTGCGGTCGTTCGGCGGCGCATGAAGCTTCGCTTCATAAACGCTTGCCTCACCCATTTGCGCTTCTTTCAGGCCGTCCATGGCCTTCAAGATTCCCGGGAGGCGGCCCCGCCGGCTGACCTCAGACTCTTTACGGGGATTCTATGACAGCTAACAGCTCTCTCTTTGACACTCACTCCGACTGGCTCGGCCATACGCTCGCCAACCCCGACACCCAGCTTCCCGAAATCAAAACCCAATTGCCAGATGGCACTCGCGCCCTTCGTCGAGCTACTGGAGTTCTCGAACTCTGCCCTCCGGAAGACCGCCCTAATCCCAACCATGAGGCATTGATCATTTCTGCCGGGGTTCACGGCAATGAAACCGCGCCCATTGAGGTGTTGAACGGACTGGTGACGGAGTTACTGAACGGGCAATGGGCGCTGGCCTGTCCGGTTCTACTGATTCTGGGCAATCCGTCAGCCATGGTTGCCGGTGATCGGTTTATTGATGCGAATATGAACCGGCTGTTTCATGGCGCTCACGGGAAAGAGGCTTACAAGGGCTTACCCGAGGCAGCCCGGGCGCAGTTTCTGGAGGAGGCTTGCCGGCAGTTTGCTGCGTTGCATCCACACACTCTGTGTCACTACGATTTGCATACGGCGATTCGGCCGTCCCGGCGGGAGAAGTTTGCGCTGTACCCGTTCGTGGCAGGGCGGGAAGTACCGCGGGCTCAGTGTGACTTTTTGCTGGAGGCCGGGGTTGAGACGTTGTTGTTGCAGCACCGCGAGGGGACGACGTTTTCGTCGTTTTCGTCTTCTGTGCTGAAGGCGGAGAGTTTTACGGTGGAGCTGGGGAAGGTTCGGCCGTTTGGTCAGAACGATCTGCGCCGGTTCGCCGGCATTGGCGATGCCCTGCGTCGTCGTATGAGCGGACTGCCGTCGGTTCCGCTCAGGCCGCCTCACGATCATCTGGCCATCTTCGAAGTGGTGCATGAAATCATCAATACCGGCGACAGTTTCCGCTTTCATGTTCCGGATGATGTATCCAATTTCACCGAGTATGCTCCCGGCACGCTGATCTGGGAGGATGCGGAGACGGAGCATCGGGTGGGGCCTTCGCCGGAGTCGATTGTGTTTCCCAACCGCAATGTGCCGGTGGGTCAGCGGGTCGGGTTGCTGATCAGGCCCCGGCAAACGCTCGGGGCCTGATCCCGCCTGCATCTGTTTATGCCGGTGCGTTCTCGGGTTCGGCGACCCGGTAGCGGATGACCTTACTACAGACCGAGGGAATGACCAGAAGGGTCAGCACGGTGGAGGCCAGCAGGCCGGAGATGATGGCCCAGGCCATGGGCGGCCACAGTGTGGAGCTGGAGAATGCCAGCGGCAGCAGGCCCGCTACGGTGGTCGCGGTGGTCAGCAGGATCGGGCGCGTGCGCTGTTCCACTGCGGTGCGTACCGCCTCACGAATGCCCTCACCTTTTTCCAGTTGTCGGTCCATCACGTCCAGCAGCACGATGGCGTTGTTCACCACGATGCCCACCAGGGCAATTACCCCAAGCAGTGACTGGAACCCGAACGGCGAACCGGAGAGTACCAGACCAGGGAAGATGCCCACGGTCGCCAGCGGTACGGTCAGCAGGATGATGCCCACGCGGCGGAACGAATTGAACTGGATCAGCAGGAAGAACAGCAACAGCAAGATGCCGATCGGAGCGGTTGTCAGCAGGGCATTGTTGGCATCGTCGGAGCCTTCCGCGTCACCGCCCATACTCAATCGCGTCCCCGGCGGCAGCGGGTTGTCTTCCAGTGCTGCTTCCAGCCCCTGCAGGGCCTGACTGAAGCTGTATCCGGTCAGCAGGTTGGCGGTGACGGTGTTCATTCGCACGCCATTGCGCAAATAGCGTGCTGCCGGCTCCCAGGACGTTTCCACCGACGTCACTGCCGACAGGGGCACAGCGTCGCCCTGGTCGTTGTAGATGTTGATCGACAACAGGCGTGACAGCGACAGGCCGGTACCTTCCCGGGATCGCAACACCAGGGGTATAGGATCTTCCTCCTGGCGGTACTGCTCTGCGACCACGCCAAAACTCTGGCCATAAAGCCCCTGGGCAACATCAGAACGGTTGATACCGTATCGCGCTGCACTCGCGTCATCCACGTTGATAGCAATGCTGGGTACGCCAATATCCAGATCGTGACGCACGTCCACCGTGCCTTCGACTCGTCGCAAAACCGAAAATACCCGCTCCACGGCTTCCGCTCTGGTGTCATCGTCAGCATGATAAACCCTGACTTCCACCGGTGCGGCGCGGGGCGGCCCCTGCCCCAGGATACCCACGGACAGGTTCAGCTCCGGCAGATGGCTGTTGGCGTATTCGCGGATCCACGGAATCAGTTTCGTGGTGTCGGCCAGCGTCGGTGTCGACACCACGATGCGACCCCGGTTAGGCGCTTGGGGCGAACGCTGCAGGTTGTAATAGAAACTCGGTCCGGTAAATCCGGTGAAGCGGTGAATCCGCAAGGCTTCCGGTCGCTCACGGATGGCCCGCTCAAGATTGGCAGCCACGGCGGAGGTGCGTTCCTGGTCAGTGCCTTCCGGCATATAGAGTTCCACAATCACCTGTGGACGGTCAGCGTTGGGGAAAAACTGCTGCTTCATGAACGGCGTCAATGCCAGGCTGATAAGCACCAGAACCAGGCCCGCCACCATCAGCTTCCCGGGCATACGATAGACCAGCCCACCAAGGAATCGTGCTACTCCAACCAGGCGTCCCTGCCCCACGGCTTTGCGAGGCTTGAGGAGTCGCGCAGCCAGCAATGGCACGGCGGAAATAGCCAACAGGTAGCTGACCGACAACGTCAGCATGATCATCACCGGGACGCCCCGGGTGAAGTCCGCGGTACCACCCTTGGACAACAATAACGGCGCAAAGGCCGCCAGCGTGGTCCCGGTGGAGGCCCCGAGGGGGCCGGCCAGCTCCCGGACCGATTGCCTGAGGGCATCGAGCCGGCGCATGCCATTATCCAGATGCCCCTGGATGCTCTCGACGATCACGATGGCGTTGTCGATCAGGATACCGAGGGAGATCACCATGCCAATCACGGCGATCTGATGCAGCACACCACCGCCCAGGTCATACAGGCCAATACTGATCAACGCCACCATCGGCAGGATGGACGCCACCAGAATCCCCATGCGGATACCCATGCCGGTAAACACCACCGCCACGATAATGAGCACGGACAACACCAGGCTCCAGGCGAGGTTATCCAGGCGCTGCTCCACCTTGTCCGGCTGGAAGAACATTTCCCGTAACTGGTACGGAGCGAAGTCACCACGAATGGCATCCAGCCGTTCCCTCACCCGCTCACCAAAGCGGATGGCGTCGGTAGAGTCTTCCTCCATGATGACCGAGACCAGCACTACCCGCTCACCGTCAAACCAGGTTTCGGGTTGCCGCGGTTCTTCCGGCCCGCGCCATACCTCGGCGGCAGCCGCCAGTGGTACCTGTGAACCGTCCGGGAGTTCGATGGGGGTCGCGCGTATGGCGTCGATATCCGCAAACTCGCTGTTGGGCAATACCGACATGCGACGGCCATCGACCACCACAAAGCCTCCAGGAATGGTCTGGTTTCGCCGTGACAGGGTTTCCATAACCCGGGCCGGGGAAATGCCCAGGCGGAACATGGCGGCGTCGTCCAGGGCCAGGGTGATCTGCTCGTCGGCATCCCCCTCCAGTTCAATCCTGGAAACACCGGGGATGTCCGCCAGGTTCCGTTTCAGGCGTTCAGCCACCTGGCTCAGTTCGGTCACCGAGGTGGAACCGCCCACCGCCAGCACGATGGCGGGGATATCGATCATACGGTCGTCCAGGGACATCTGTCCGACATCATCGGGGAAGTCGAGCCTGGCCCGGTCCATGGCCTGACGTACCCGGTCCCAGGCAGAGTCGGTGTCGTATATGGTGTCGTTCAGGCGAACCTGGACGATGGCGACCCCGGTTCGCGCGGTGGCCTGGGTGAAGTCCACCTCTTCCACCTGCCGCAACTCATCCGCCAGGGGATTCAGTACCAGGCGTTCAACGGCATCCGCACTGGCGCCCGGATAGTTCACAGTCACCATCCCGGCACGATAGGGAAACGACGGATCTTCCTGCCGGGGCATGGTGCTGTAGGCCGCAATGCCCAACAGGCACAGCATGACCACCACCATGCCCAGCAAACGCTGGCAGTTCAGCAAGCGGGAAGCCATCAGTGCACCTCCACGGCGTCACCATCGGTTATCCGTGTCATGCCCGCGTATATGACCTGATCGCCCGGCTCAAGGCCTTCGGCATCCACCACCACGCGTTCGCCGATCACCCGCTGGACACTGATTGGCACGCGGCGCGCAATACCATCCGCCACTCGAAACACACTGGCCCCGCTGGGGGATTTCATGACTGACAACAGGGGAACCGTGGTGGCTACTACCTCGGTCGGTGTGATGCCCACTTCAACCGGTTCTCCCGGCTCCAGGGTATCAGCGGGCAGGCTCACCAGTACCGGGTGCAGCTCGCCCCGCATGCCCCCTGCCTGCGCAATTTCAACAATGGAACCGGTTTCCGGCGCCCGGTTCCGGTCCTGGACCGACCATACCGGTAACAGTTGCCCCAGGCTGACGTGGCTCAGCATGTAGGCCGGCACCCGGACCTCCACTTCCCGCCCTTTGGGGGAAGACAGCCTGATCACTGGCTGGCCGGCAGCTACAAACTCATCCCGTTCAACCAGCACTGCTTCCACCCGGCCGTTAAACGGAGCTTTCAGGACACTCTCTTCCAGTAACCGCGACGCCTCCGCCAGGGATGCTCGGGCGGTCGCGACACTGGCCCGCAAGCCATCACGGCGGGCAGCGAGCTGCTCAAGGGTCTGTTCGGAAACCACACCCCGTTCGTGCAAGCGGCTGGAGCGCTCCCACTCCCGTTTGGCCTGGTCATACTGGGTATTCAGTTCGTCCAGCCGGGCGCGGGCCGAATCACGGGCCGGCTCCAGGGCCGGGTTGTACACCCGCGCCAGTAAATCGCCCTCGGAGACTTCCTGCCCCAGCTCCACATCGCGCTCACGCAGGGTTCCGCTCACCTGGAATGTCAGGGTGGCTCTCTGGGTGGCACGGATAATCCCGGAAAACCTCAGTGGAATCCCCTCGGTCTGGCCGCCCGCCACTTCCGCCGTTCGAACGGAGACAGCCTGAACAGCGCTCCCAGGTGAAGTTTCCTGGGATTTGCAGCCCGCCATGATCAGCACGACGGCCGCAATCAGAAAAGGTTTGATGATGATTCGATTCGGATTCATGGCCGGCCCTTCCTTCCGTGTTTGTAATGTTTGTCTGCCCCGGAATCCCTGGAAGCAATCGTTGCTAAAAGACATAATGTCATTCTTTGACAAATTGTCAATAATCGGTTTTTATCTGTCATAAGGTATGATGACAGCGCAGTTTCCACCGACCGGACACGAGAATGAGAGAGAAGTTGAAAACACGCAGGGAGCGGGAAAAGCAGGCCCGTTACGACGCCATCCTGGATGCCGCTGAGCTGGTATTCTCGGAAAAAGGTTACGACCGCACATCCATGGACGACATCGCCCGCACTGCCAGCCTGAGCCGGGCTTTGCTGTACGTGTACTTCAAGGACAAGGCGGCGATCCAGCGCAGCATCATGTTGCGTGCGGGGGAAAGTCTGTGTCGTCGTTTTGAACAGGCCCGGGACACCGCCACCACCGGACTGGCCCAGATCACCGCCATGGGCGAAGCCTACTACCACTTTTACCTGGAAGAGCCGGACTATTTCTCTGCCCTGACCAAGGCGTCCACCGCCATGACGGAAGCAGACGAACAGCAGGCCATGGACATGCTGTGCTCGAAATCGGAACTGATGGATCTGATGGTGGGGGCCATTCGCCTGGGTCTGGAGGACGGCACCATGAACCGCGACCGGATTCATGACCCGGAACAGACGGCGCTTTACCTCCGTGGCGCCCTGCATGGCGTGATTCTTCTATGCCAGAGTGAAATGGCTGAACGGGAAGGCGACGAATTCCCGCACGCGCCCACGGATTTCTCCGCAGACGCACTGATTCGTCACACGATGGAGATGCTGACGTCTTCTATTGCCTCTTAAGAATATTGTCGGATTACGCTTCGCTAATCCGACCTACGTGGAGCAATGATTGGGTGGCGTAAGGTAGGTCGGATTTACCGGTGAACGGCACAATGAGCCGCAGGCGTAATCCGACAAACCAACTCAAATCTGAAAATCATAGATGGACCCCAGCCCCAGGATACCGGTCAGTTCGTCCAGAGCCTTGCGGACTTCATCCAGCAGCATCGGGTCCGCCAGATCCTCCGTCGCCAGCTCTTCACGGTAATGGGCTTCGACCCAACTGGTCAGGCGCTCATACAGGGCATCGTTCATCAACACGCCGTGATGCATGGCTTTCAGTTCGTCGTCGTTCAGCGCGACTCGCAACCGCAGGCACGCCGGGCCACCACCATTGCGCATGGACTGTTTGACGTCAAACACCTCCACCGAGGTGATCGGGCTATCGCCTTTTATCAGGTCATCCAGATAGCGGCTGACCGACGGCACTTCACGGCACTCTCCCGGAACCGCCAGCAACATACCATCAGCGGTATTCAGCAACTGGCTGTTGAACAGGTACGATTTCACCGCATCCTCAATGGGCACCTCGGCACTGCTGACGCGCACGGCCTGCAATTCGGCGCCGGTTAACCGGCTTTGGATATCCGCCAGCACCTGCTCTTCCTCCAGGAAGGCCATTTCGTGGTAGAACAGGGTATTGGCGTTACCCACAGCGATCACATCGTTATGGAACACGCCGGCATCAATCGCCGCCGGATTCTGCTGGGCAAAGACCGCGTGGCTATCATTCAGGCCGTGCAGGCGGGCAATGGCCCGGGAGGCCTCCAGGGATTGCCGCGCCGGGTACTTCACCGGTGCCGGGGCCTGTTCGTTGAACGCCACCTGACCGTAGACGAACAACTCCACGCCCGGCTCACCGTAACGGCTGCACAGGCGAGTATGGTTGGCTGCCCCTTCGTCGCCAAAGTGGCTGACCGAAGGCAGGGCAGGATGATGGGCAAACCAGGCATCATCCGCAAAAATGGATTTCAGCACCCTGCCGGTCACCACATGCTCGATGGAACGGTGAAACTTGGCACTCAGGTTGGCCGGCGTGAAGTGCACACGATGATCGGACGTATCGGCGCTGGGTGACACGGTGGCCGCGTTGGCGGTCCACATCGCCGATGCGGAGGAAGCCGCAGCCAGAATCGAGGGATTCTCCCTGGCAACAGCCTCCAACACGGCCTTGTCTGATCCGGTGAAACCCAGCGCCTTCAGGGTGGGAATATGGGGCCGCTCGTGGGGAGGCAAAACGCCCTGAACGTACCCCCGGTCCGCCAGCCGCTTCATTTTGGCCAGGCCCTGAAGTGCTGCCTCTTTGGGGTTGGACACAGCATTCACATTGGACTTGGACGCCACATTACCCCAGGACAAACCGGCGTAATTGTGGGTGGGGCCAACCAGGCCATCGAAATTGGCTTCTACCGCGTGCTTGGGCATGTGTCAGTCCATCACTCGTTGATTAATCAAAACTCAACCCGGGCGCCAGGCTGTCCGGCACCTCACTCTTCTTCGCTTCCAGCGAGGCCATGGGCCACGCGCAGTAATCCGCCGCGTAATAGGCGCTGGGGCGATGGTTGCCGCTGGCGCCCACACCTCCGAAGGGCGCCGCGCTGCTGGCGCCGGTCAGCGGACGGTTCCAGTTGACGATACCGGCCCGCACTTCCTCGGCCAGCCGCTCATAGAGTTTGCGATCATCAGTGAGGATGCCGGCGGACAGGCCATAACGGGTATTGTTGGCCAGCTCCAGCGCCTCGTCAAAACTCTTGTAACGATAGACCGTCAACAACGGACCGAAAAATTCTTCGTCACTTACATCCAGGCCGGTCGCATCGAGGATGCCAGGAGACAACAGGCCGGTATCGGGCTTGAGCTGCGTCATCTCCAGCAGCGAACGGGCGCCTTTTTCAATCATGTTGCCCTGCGCCGCCAGCAACTTCTCAGCTGCTTCGGCGGAGATGACGGAACCCATGAACGGCTGCGGCTCGGCATCAAATTCACCCACCTGGATACGGGCGGCGACTTCCGTCAATCGCTCAATAAAACGATCCCCCTTTGTACCCTTGGGAACCAGCAAACGACGGGCACAGGTGCAGCGCTGGCCCGCCGACAGGAACGCGGACTGCAAGGCATGATGAACGGCGCCGTCGATGTCTGCCACATCCTGAACAATCAGAGGGTTGTTGCCCCCCATCTCCAGGGCCAGGATTTTCTCCGGCTGACCACCGAACTGTTCGTGCAGCAAATGACCAACGGTGGAACTACCGGTAAAGAACAGGCCGTCAATGCCCGGATGACGAGCCAGGGACTTGCCGGTAGCAGCTGCGCCCTGTACCAGGTTGATCACACCATCCGGCGCGCCGGCGAGTTCCCACATTTTCACCGTAAACTCAGCCACTCCCGGGGTTAACTCGCTGGGCTTGAAGACGACGGTGTTACCGGCCAGCAAGGCAGGCACGATGTGGCCGTTGGGCAGGTGCCCGGGGAAATTGTAGGGCCCGAAAACCGCCACCACGCCGTGGGGCCGATGACGCAACACCGCCTGGCCGCCAGCGATTTCGGATTCCAAATGGCCGGTGCGCTCGTTATAGGCTTTCACGGAAATGGCGATCTTGCCAATCATCGCCGCTACTTCCGTGCGGGACTCCCACAGCGGCTTGCCGGTTTCCTGGCCGATCAGGTGAGCCAGTTCTTCCTTGTGCTCATCCAGCTTCTCTCCGAACGCTTCTATCAGAGCCTTACGCTCAGTGAACGACTTGCGGCGCCACTTTACAAAGGCATTGCGAGCCTCGCGAATGGCTGCATCCACATCCTCCAGGCTGGCGCTTCCACCCTCCCATACGGTGTCCCCGGTGACTGGCTGGATCGACTCGAACTGACGGCCGTGGCCTTGCAGCCATAACCCGTCAATAAACAATTCACCTGTCAGGTTTGCCATAACGTGCACCTCCCGGTACTTGAATCTTGAATGTGCTGTCTTTTAACGGGGCGAGACGAACCTGATCTCCGGATTCCACCAGCAGGATGTCCGCAACCTCTCGGGACAAGGTGACAGTATCGGGCCCGATACACTCCGCGGGTATGGTGGTTACCCGAAAGTCCCGGAACGAGACGTTGGCCACCATTACCCGCCCTGACTCCGCCACATCCAAATCCATTGGCTTATGGCTGATCAGCACGTGCCGGCTCACAGTCTCCCTGACGGTGCGGATGTTATGGACAAAGGCCTCCACCACGGGCCCGCCATCGAAAATATCCACCAGACCGTTAAAGTTGAACCCTTCCGCCTGCAACATTTTCAGGGCCGGCGCAGTGTTGTCGTGGACCCGCCCCACCACGGCACGGGCCGCGTCCGGCAGCATCGGTAGGTAAATCGGGTACTTCGGCATCAGCTCCGCGATAAAGGATTTGTTGCCCAGACCCGACAACATGTCCGCCTCGCTGAACTCCATATCAAAAAACTGGCTGCCCAGGGCATCCCACAGTGGGCTGCGCCCCTGCTTGTCCGACACCCCACGCATTTCCGCAAACACCTTTTCCGAGAAATGCTTGTGAAAGCTGTCCAGGTACATGAAGCGACAGCGCGACAACAGCAGCCCGTTCCCACCACCCCTGTGGCTGTCGGACAGCAACAGCGAACAGATTTCAGTGGTGTCAGTCATGTCGTTGGAAAGATGCAGCGTGGGTGTGCGCACGTGCACTCCCATCTCCCGCGAGGCGTTGACCGTCACGCTCAGCCGGTAGTTATAGAACACCTCATCCAGCCCCACCCGGGCCTGGATGCCGCTGATACCGACACAGCGCCCAATCTCGGTGTCCTCCAGGGCGAAAAGGTACAGGCCTGCTTCGGGGGCACACCGCTGGTTGAAGGTTTCCCTGGCGTGGTTGATCTTGCGCTCCAGCAACGCCCTGTCGGCAGGCAGGGTGGTCAACCCCTTTCCCGCGTTCTGGGCCATATCGTACAACGCATCCAGATCGGATTCCTGCAACGGACGGATTACCAGCATAGACGCCTCCCTGAACGTATGAGCTTCCGGATGGTCATAGCGGTGCGATCCTCACATCATCGCCGGAGCTGCACTCCAGATTCTTCCAGGTTTTCACCGGCACCCTGATTTCCTTCCTGAGGGTTTCCCCGACAGGCGTCAAGGTGCAGCGGAACGTGGCCCCGCGCCCCGCAGAGATCAGACAGGTATCGCCCTCATCATCGTGGTTTGCATGAAGCACGGCACGATGGCTGGTGACCACGGTTCTGAGACTGTCCGTACGGGCTTCAAGCACCGGGCCGGCATCGAAGATATCCACGTAGCAACCGGCACTGAAGCCTTCATGCTCCAGCAGTTCGTAGGTGGGCCTGGTGAGTTCATGGGGTTGGCCGAGCGCTTCCTGGGCGGCGCTGGACAGCAGGGTGACGTACACCGGGTTCGGCGGCATCAGCTCCGCGATAAAGGTCTTGCTGAGCAGGCCGGAGTGCTGGTCCGCGGTTTCAAAATCCATGTCGAAGAAATGCCGACCGAGGCTGTCCCAGAACGGTACTTCTCCGCTGCTGGTCTGGACACCCTGAATTTCCACCACCATGCGGCGGCTGAACCATTCCCGGTGCTCGGCGATAAACATCAGGCGGGCACGGGACAGCAGTTCGAAGGCCTCGGTGCCCCTCAGCGCGGGATCAATGGCGAACGCACACAGCAGTGAAGCGTCCGTCAGTGCGTGGGACGGGTACAGCACTTCTACCCGCCGGGAAACCCCCAGTTCGTGAGACGCGTGAATCAGCGCATCCCGGCGATAGTTGTAGAAAGGCTGACCATTACCGGCTCTGGCATCGATACCGGCCACGCCATGAATTCTGCCGGTGTCAGTGTTCTGAAGCACAAACAGGAAGCGCGCGGACTCGCCGGCTCCGTTTTTTCCGGCGAAGGAGCGAACGGAGTGTTCAATCTTGGCCGCTAACGCGTCTTCCTGTTTTGGCAGGGTCGACGAAAGCCTGGCCCCCTGCTTGCCTGAGATGCCCAGTACACCTTGCAGGTCATCCATTTTAACCGGACGGACCAACCACATAAGGCCTCCCTTGTTGATAGCTGACTGTTTTGGGGGCGGTGTTATTTATCGGTCTTGGTCACCTTCTTTACGGCCGCTTCAAAACGCGCCAGGGCATCCTCGATATCAGACTCCGGAATGATCAGGGACGGCGCCAGCCGAACCACATTGGCGCCGGCAATCAGCACCATCACACCTTCGTCCAGACCCGCGTTGAGGAACTCCCTGGCCTTGCCCTGCCACTTCTCGGTGAGAACGCAGCCCAGCAACAAACCAGCCCCGCGAACTTCGCTGAACACGCCGTAACGTTCGCCAATGTCCATCATGCCTTTACGCAAGTGCTCGGAGCGGGCTTTGACGCCTTTGAGAATCTCCGGCTGGCTGACGGTGTCGATGACCTTCTGGGCAACGGCGCAGGCAAGTGCATTGCCACCGTAGGTACTGCCATGGGTGCCGACACCCAGGCTCGCGGCCACTTTGGCGGTGGTCAGCATCGCCGCCACCGGGAACCCGCCGCCCAGGCCTTTGGCGCTGGACAGGATGTCGGGGATCACGTCGTACATTTCGTAGGCGTACAGATGGCCGGTACGGCCGACACCACTCTGCACTTCATCAAACACCAGCAGGGCATCGTTCTCGTCACAGAGCTGGCGCAGGCCTTTCAGGAACTCGGGATCAGCAGGCATAACACCACCCTCACCCTGAATCGGCTCCACCACGATGGCGCAGGTTTTCTCTTTGGAGATCAGTTTGCGGACCGACTCCAGGTCATTAAACGTCGCATGGTGAATACCGCCCGGCGCCGGCTCGAATCCTTCCAGGTATTTTGGCTGACCACCCACACTGACCGTAAAGAGGGTGCGGCCGTGGAAGGAACTGGTGAAGGAGATAATTTCGTTCTTTTCAGGACCGAAATGTTCCCAGGCATAACGACGAGCAAGCTTGAACGCAGCTTCGTTGGCTTCCCCACCGGAATTGGCGAAAAACACCCGTTCGGCAAAGGTCAGATCGCACAGGGTCTTGGCCAGGCGAAGAGCGGGCTCGTTAGTCATGACGTTGGACAGGTGCCAGAGCTTCTCGGCCTGATCCGTCAATGCACCCACCAGCCCGGGGTGGGAATGGCCAAGACAGGTCACTGCAATACCGCCTTGAAGATCCACGAATTCACGGCCCTCCTGATCCCAGATACGGGAGCCTTCCCCGCGCACCGGAATAATCGAGCCGGGAGCGTAGTTGGGTACCATGACTTCATCAAACAGTTCGCGACTGACGGGTTCTCTGTTCATCGGGTCGGGTTCTCTCTAAAACGGTTCAAAGATAGAAAGCTGTATTTATCATACGCCACTCAGGGCATGAGCACATCCGCCCGGGCAACACCTGACTGTTACCATCACCTCGCCCACGTGTCAGAAAATAATATCAATTCCGGCGATCCGGTCACGATCCGTGACTTCCAACTGACGGCCCCGATATCGGGAAAAGCGAGCGTTATAGCACTCATATCAGTACTTTTGGGGGGCATAATGCAACGTTACTCTGAACTGCGAATCGCAGATGCCTGTAAAGCAACGAATTACATGTATAGACATTCGTCTAATTTATGCGCAAATTTATTTGAAATGTCACAGATTGGTAACTACTTTGAAGTGGGTCCAACAAAAATAATGTGTGGAGACAACAACGATGCAAAGCAACAAACTGAGAATGGCAATTCGTGCAACGGCAGCAGCAGCAGTATTGGGGGTAGCTGGACAAGCCGGAGCAGTCAGCTTCAACGCTGGCGACTACGAAATGAGCGTATACGGCTACGGCCGCCTTAACGCTTCCTACGACATTGACAGCGATCAGTCACTGAGCACGCGTTCCGGCTCATACGCTGGCCTCGCCAACAACGACGATGCGCCAGACGGCCACTTCGGCGCGGACGCATTCCAGAGCCGTATCGGCGTAAATACCGTATCACCTCAGGGCGTCAAGATTAACGTTGAAGGCGACTTCCGCGGCAGCGGTGGCGGTGTACTTCGCCTGCGTCACGCCTACGGTGAATATAACGGCGTGCTGATGGGTCAGACCTGGTCGAACTTCACCAGCTTCGTGGGCAACACGTCGACTCTGGACTTTGACTCCCTGCCCGGCCTCGCCGGCTTCCAGGGCCGTTCCGCGCAAGCCCGTTACACCTCAGGTCCGCTCTCTGTTTCCCTGGAAGAGCCGAATAGCTCTTTCCTCTCAGACGCGGCTAACGATGCTCAAAAGGACGGTTTGCCAGCGCTCACAGCTCGCCTGGAGGATTCAGCCGATGGCCTGTCATACTCGGCGGCCGTTCTGGCTCACCAGGTAGGCTATGACACCGGTGACGATGACGAAAGCACCTTTGGCTTTGCCACCTTTGCAGCTGCCAAGATGGCGCTGAGCGACATGATCACCATCCAGGGTACGGTTAGTTACTCTGATGGCGCCAACAGCTACCTGTATCGTTCAGGTGACAACTTCGGCGCAGCCAGCGCCTACGTTGACCCAGCTAACGGTGATGTCGAGTCCGTTTCCGGCTACGGCGGCTCCGTCGGTGCCGGCTTCAACCTCGGCGGCGGCCGCAGCATCAACATTGGCTACGGTATCGTCGAAGTAGACTGGGATGACGCCGAAGATGATCTCGGTGCTGCAGCAGTTGCAGACCAGAGCGAAAGCAACGAGGCAATCATGGCCAACTACCAGTGGACTCCGGTTCAAAACGTCATGATGGGCGTTGAATACCAGTTCCTGAAGCGTGAAAACGTCAACGGTGACGACGGCGATGCCAACCGCGTCCTGTTCGCCGCTCAGTACAACTTCTAAGCCCCTTTAGAAGTTAACTCAGGAGAAACCCCGGCCAAGCGCCGGGGTTTCTTTTTTGGGGAGGAACCCACCCCAAAAGTCCGGCAAGGCGTGGGTGGGGGTGT
>NZ_JBJJLC010000030.1:0-120788 GCF_045449855.1 Marinobacter alkalisoli
GGAGTTTTTTACCAGACACCCCCACCCGCGCCCCACCACCAAAGAAACGATTACTCCCCAGCCCGAAGCCGAGTCCGAACCCCACGCGAAGCCATCACCCCGATCACCTCCATCAACGAAAGCACACCCCGATCATGGGTACGCGGCGCCTTTCCCTTCCCCATACGACCAAGCTGCCGGGTATACCAACTCACTTCCATCAACGCCATATCGTCAATCAAACGGATTCCCGTCCTGATCGGCTTCACCGCACTGGTAAACGACTCACCGGCCAGAATTCGCTTCGGACAATCCGGCTCCACCGCCAGCGGCCGCGCGATACCCACCAGATCCGTAGCACCAGAGGCAATGGCATTAGCCATCCCCGTTTCCGTACGGAACCCACCGGTCACCATCAACGGAACATCCACCCGCTCCCGCACCTTCTCCGCAAACTCCAGGAAATACGCCTCCCGCGCCAACGTGCTCTCCTTCACTTCGCCACCTTCAGCGCCCTTGGCCATTGCCGGATTCTCATAATTACCCCCGGAGATCTCCACCAGATCAACCCCCTGCTCCGCCAGCGCCGCAATCACCGCCAGCGACTCCTCCTCGGTAAAGCCACCCCGCTGGAAATCCGCCGAATTCAGTTTGATACCCACGTTAAAGCCATCCCCGGTCACCTCCCGAATCGCCTTATACACCTCCAGCACAAACCGCATCCGCTTCTCAGCCGAACCACCCCACTCATCCGTACGCTGGTTATGGTGAGGCGACAGAAACTGACTCACCAGATACCCATGGGCACCGTGAATCTGCACCCCACTGAATCCCGCCTTCTCCGCAATCGCCGCACTTTTCGCAAAGCGCCGGATAATATCCTCAATCTCCGGCCCGGACAGCGCCCTCGGCGTCGCAAACATACTCCGCAACTCCTTGCGAAACGGCACCGCACTGGGAGACACAGAGTCCTTGTTCAACATCTTCGGACTCTGCTTGCCCGGATGGTTCAACTGCATCCAGATCTGATTACCCCCGACCTTTCCAGCCTCCGCCCAGGCCGTTAGCAACTCCAGATCCCGCTCATCCTCCAACACCACATTCTGCGGCTCACCAATGTGCCGGCGATCCACCATCACGTTTCCGGTAATCGACAGCCCGGTGCCGCCCTCGGCCCAGGTGCGATACAGCGTTACCAGGTCCTTGGTGACACGGTTATCGATGGTGCCCAGGGTCTCGCTCATGGCGGACTTGGCAAAGCGATTGGGAATAACGGAGCCGTTCTTGAGGGTAAGCGATTGCGAAAGGATGTCGGCGGGTTTCATGGAGGCCTCTGTAGTAACCATTCGGATGACTGTAGAGGCGATGTTGGATAGTTATCAGGGTCAGAGCATTGGCCGTTATGACAGCGTGGGCGTGTAGTTGCGGACTGTTTCCAGAAGTCTGGGAGCCAGGCCGGCGAGGCACTGTTGAAATAACTCGCGGCAAAAACGAGAGAGGCGGGGAATACGATTCAGGACTGTTGAGGGCCATGGACGGCCCGAAACAAGCGCACATGGATGTGCTCGTAGCGTGTCCTGAATCGTATTCCCCGCCTCTCGCCGCCCCCCACAACCAAAAGGCTGGGAGGCGGACTTAGCAGGACTTAAAGCAACAGAGACCGAATATCCCCGAGAAGCTGACTCAGCAGCGTCGTGAACCGCGCCGCGTCTGCCCCATTCACCGCACGGTGATCATAGGACAGCGACAGCGGCAACATCAGCCGCGGCTGGAAATCCTTGCCATCCCAGACCGGCTTCATCGCCGCCTTGGACACACCAAGAATCGCCACCTCCGGCGTATTCACAATCGGCGTAAACGCCGTGCCACCGATACCACCCAGACTGGTAATGGTAAAGCAGGCACCCTGCATCTCCGCCGGCTTCAGCTGCTTGTTCCGGGCCTTCTGGGCCAGATCCGCACTTTCCGCGGCAAGCTCCCAGAGCCCCTTCTTGTCCACATCGCGGATCACCGGCACCATCAGCCCGTGAGGCGTATCCACCGCAATCCCGATGTGAATGTACTGCTTGCGGATAACCTCCTTGCGGTCCATGTCCAGCGACACATTGAACTGCGGCAACTCCGCCAGCGCCGTGGCACAGGCTTTCAGCATGAAAGGAAGCGGCGTCATCTTCACACCCTTCTTCTCGCCGGCCGCCTTCTGCGCCTTGCGGAAGTCTTCCATGTCGGTGATGTCCGCATCCTCGAACTGGGTGACATGGGGCACGTTCAGCCAGCTACGCTGCATGTTGTTGGCCGTAGCGAACATCACGCGCGACATGGACTCACGCTCAATGTCACCGAACTGGCTGAAGTCCGGCAGCTTCACGCCGGGAATGCCGGCACCACCGCCGCCCGCCACCGTGCTGCCCTGCTGCGTCTGCTGCAGCTGGCTCTTCACATAGGCCTGCACGTCATCCTTCAGGATGCGCCCCTTCGGGCCGGAGCCCTTGATGCGGGTCAGGTCTGCGCCGAATTCACGGGCCAGCTTGCGCACCGCCGGGCCGGCGTGGACCTTGGCGCCGGGTGCGGGCGGCTCGTAGGTTGCGGACGCCGGCTCAGGCTTTGGCTCTGCCTTCTTGCTTTGCGGCTTTTCTTCACCTGAGGACTCGGCCGATTCAGAAGGCGCTTCTTCATCACCTTCTTCACCACCCTCTTCGACAACGGTCATTTCAACCAGGTCGAGACCTTCGGAGATCTTGTCGCCTTCGGACACCAGGATCTTGCCAATCTTGCCGGCAAACGGAGACGGGATCTCCATGGTGGCCTTGTCGGACTCCACGGTGACGAGCGCGTCGTCAACCTCAACCTCGTCGCCCTCGCTGACGTTGATCTCGATCACCGGTACGTTATCGAAGCCATCCAGAGCCGGAACCTGAACGGTCTCCTTGCGGGAGCCGCCAGACTTCTTCAGTGCCGGCTTTTTCTCTTCAGCTTTGTCTTCCGACTTGGCTTCGGCTTTTTCGTCCTTGCCGGAACTGTCTTCTTCACCAGCATCTTTATCGTCATCCGAGCCAGCGGCGTCGCCGCTGGCTTCCATCATGCCGACAACGTCGCCTTCCTTGACCTTGTCACCCACCTTGACGGTGATTTTGGTGATCTTGCCGGCACCGGGCGATGGCAGCTCAACCGACGCCTTGTCAGACTCTACCGTCAGTATCGGATCTTCTTCCTCAACCGAATCCCCCTGGCTGACGAGCACTTCAATAACCTCGACCTCGTCTGCACCGCCGAGATCCGGAACCTTGATTTCCTGTTCACTCATGGCGGTCTCCTTAGCTCAGCACCGGGTTCTTTTTGTTGCGATCGATTCCGTACTTGCGCATGGCTTCGAGAACCACGTCCTCCTTGATCTCACCATCCCGTGCCAGCGCCGAGAGCGCGGTAACCGCCACGTAATAGCGATCCACCTCGAAGTGACTCCGCAGTTTCTCGCGGGTGTCACTGCGACCAAAACCGTCGGTGCCCAGGGTCAGGTAGGTTTTGGGAATGTAGGCACGCACCTGCTCGGACAACAGCTTGATGTAGTCCGTCGAGGACACCACCGGCCCTTGCTGTTTCTCCAGGCATTGGGTGATGTACGCCTTCTTGGGCGTGTCGTCCGGATGCAGGCGGTTCCAGCGTTCGATGTGCAGGCCGTCACGGGCCAGTTCGTTGAAGCTGGTCACGCTCCAGACATCGCTGGCTACGCTGAAGTCTTCCTTCAGCAGCTCGGCAGCGGCACGCACCTCGTTGAGAATGGCACCTGAGCCCAGCAACTGAACCCGCGGGGTTTTCTTGCGCCCTTTGGTTTCAACGGAATCCAGCAGGTACATACCTTTGATGATGCCGTCTTCCACCTTCTTGCCTTTCGGCATGGCCGGCTGTTCGTAGTTCTCGTTCTCGATGGTCAGGTAGTAGAAGACATTCTGGTTGTCCTCAAACATTTCCTTGATGCCATGCTGGATAACCACGGCCATCTCGTAACCGTAGGCCGGGTCGTAGGCCTTACAGCTGGGAATGGTCTGCGCCAGGATGTGGCTGTGGCCGTCCTGATGCTGCAGGCCTTCACCGTTGAGCGTGGTGCGCCCGGCGGTACCACCGACCAGAAAGCCACGGGCCTGGATATCGCCAGACGCCCAGGCCAGATCGCCCACACGCTGGAAGCCGAACATGGAGTAGAAGATGTAGAACGGCACCAGCGGGAAGTTGTTGGTGCTGTAGGAGGTCGCTGCAGCCATCCAGGCCGCCATGGAGCCATCTTCGTTTATGCCTTCCTCAAGGATCTGACCTTTCTTGTCTTCCTTGTAGTACATGATCTGGTCACGATCTTCCGGCACGTACTTCTGACCTTCTGACGTGTAGATGCCGAGCTGGCGGAACATGCCTTCCATACCGAAGGTACGGGCCTCGTCCGGCACGATGGGAACTACCCGTTTACCAATGCGCTTGTCCTTGGTCAGGGCCGTGAGCAGGCGTACAAAGGCCATGGTGGTGGAAATTTCACGGCCATTGGAGCCATCCAGTAATGCCTTGAAGGTGTCCAGCGGCGGCGTCTGCAGCGGCTGGCAGTCCTTGCGGCGCTTGGGATAGAAACCACCCAGTTCCTGCCGGCGCTTGTTCATGTAGACAATTTCCGGGCTGTCCGGCGCCGGACGATAGTAAGGCACTTCCTTGAGCTCTTCGTCCTTCAGCGGCACGGCAAACCGATCACGGAAGGCCTTGAGCTGCTCGATATCGAGTTTTTTCAGGGAGTGCGCGGTGTTCTGGGCTTCACCGGCGGAACCGAAACCATAACCCTTGATGGTATGGGCCAGGATCACCGTGGGCCGCCCGCCATTGTTGTGAATGGCGTGATGGTAGGCCGCGTATACCTTATAGGGGTCGTGGCCGCCACGGTTGAGCTTGTTGATGTCCTCGTCAGTGAGGTTTTCCACCAGCTTGGACAGCTCCGGATACTTGCCGAAGAAGTGTTTGCGGGTATAGGCCGGGCCGTTGCTCTTGAAGTTCTGCAGGTCGCCGTCCACGGCTTCGTCCATCACCCGCTGCATCAGGCCGTCCTGGTCCTTCTCGAACAACGGATCCCACATACGGCCCCAGACCACTTTCAGCACGTTCCAGCCAGCACCACGGAACACGCCTTCCAGTTCCTGGATAATCTTGCCGTTGCCCCGCACCGGACCGTCCAGGCGCTGCAGGTTGCAGTTAACAACAAAAATCAGGTTGCTCAGGTTCTCACGGCCGGCCATGGAGATGGACCCCAGGGTTTCCGGCTCGTCGCACTCGCCGTCACCGATAAAGCACCACACTTTGCGATCGCCCATGTCGATCAGCTCGCGGCTGTGCAGGTACTTCATCACGTGGGCCTGGTAGATGGCCTGAATCGGGCCAAGGCCCATGGATACGGTGGGGAACTGCCAGTAATCCGGCATCAGCCAGGGGTGCGGGTAGGAAGACAGACCGTCGCCGTCCACTTCTTCCCGATACTTGTCCAGCTGCGCTTCGTCAAAGCGGCCTTCCAGGTAGGAACGGGCGTAAATACCAGGCGCGGAGTGGCCCTGGAAATACACCAGGTCAGATTCCCGCTTTTCATCACCACCGTGGAAGAAGTAGTTAAAGCCGACATCGTAGAGCGTGGCCGCCGAGGAGAAAGAGGACACATGCCCACCCAGCTCACCCGGGCGCTGATTGGCTCGAAGCACCATGGCCATGGCGTTCCAGCGGATCAGTGAGCGAATACGGCGCTCCATAAACAGATCCCCAGGCATGCGAACTTCCTGGGTCACGGGGATGGAGTTACGGAATGGGGTGGTGATCGAGTACGGTAACTCGGTACCGTCGCGGCTGGCTCGTTCGGAGAGCCTTTCCAGAATATACTTGGCGCGGTCCACGCCTTCCTGTTCAATAAGAGATTCCAGTGCATCAAGCCATTCACTGGTCTCGATGGGATCATCGTCCTGGTACATCAAACCCTCCCCTTGGCATCAAAAAAGGCCACTCGGGCCACGATCAGCGGCCTGGCGCCTGCGGTGTTATTCGCTGCGGTGAATTGCAGAACCTGTTGTTTTGGTTATTTCCGCCTGACTAGTGTCATCAAGCATAGAACAGCTTGGCCAACTTTACTGCCCGGACGCCTTTGTATTAGCGGCTTTTGGCCAAAAGGTATGAGCCTGGCCTGAAACTGCTCAGATCTCGCTCGTCATCATGTAGTTTTTTTACTACAAAACCAGATAGACATGCAACATTAAAGGCTATTAAAGGATTACCAAAACCTTTTCTTGCGATTACTTACGTAATAATGACGGGTTTTCGAGCATCAAACAACCAAGTCTAGACCAAGGTCGTAGTATTCCTATCAGAGGCAACCTATCCTTATCACGCTAAAAGAATCGCCGGCGTGACATTACTGACTTTTCGCCACCTTTTGATGTTTTTTCCAGAATTTCACAGAAGTTGTTCAATAATCCCCGCCAATACAGCAGGATTTTTTAATTAGACCTGAAAATAAATATCGATTTATGTATACTTGCTGCCCGTTTTTTAACCAGAGGAGTGTTGGCGACCCCCATCCTCCTGACATTGGCATTCAACCAGAGGGCGATCTATGAACTCCATCGTCACGTTCCCGAACCGCATCCCGACTGCCGAGTTCGAAGAGCGACGCTTCAAGGTCTATACAGACCGCCAGCTCGACAAGATTGAGGTTATCCAGAATCTCCCTGAAGACACCCTGTTCGAAATGAAGGTCGTCGCCAGCGTACTGCCGTTCCGGGTCAACGAATACGTGATCAACGAACTGATCAACTGGGACAAGGTGCCGAACGATCCGATCTACCAGCTTGTCTTCCCCCAGAAAGGCATGTTGAAGGACGAACATTTCGAACGCATGGCAAAAATGCATCGGGAAGGTGCCGACAAGAAAGAAATTCAGGCCGTTGCCAAGGAAATCCGCGACGAGCTGAACCCGCATCCCGCCGGGCAGATGGAAATGAACATGCCGGAGCTGGATGGCGAGGTTCTGGACGGCGTACAGCACAAGTACCGTGAAACCGTTTTGTTCTTCCCGGCCCAGGGACAGACCTGCCACTCCTACTGCACCTTCTGTTTCCGCTGGGCGCAGTTCGTCGGTGACAAGGACCTGAAGATGGCCAGCACTGAAGCCGAGAAGCTTCATGGCTACCTGCAGGAGCACACCGAGGTTACGGACCTGCTGGTCACCGGCGGCGACCCTATGGTGATGAAGACCAAGAACCTGGTGCAGTATCTGGAACCTTTGCTGCAGCCGGAACTCGACCACATCCAGACTATCCGCATCGGCACCAAGGCCCTGACCTTCTGGCCGTATCGCTTCGTGACTGACAAGGATGCGGATGAGCTGATCGATCTGTTTGCCCGCCTGGTCGATGCCGGCAAGCACGTAGCGATCATGGCGCACTACAACCACTGGCAGGAAATCACCACCGACATCGCCGAAGAAGCGATCCGTCGCATCCGCGCCACTGGCGCCGAAATTCGCGCCCAGGGCCCGCTGATCAAGCACGTCAATGACGACGCCGAAGCCTGGGCCAAACTGTGGAAGAAAGAAGTTCAGCTCGGCATCATCCCCTACTACATGTTTGTGGAGCGGGATACTGGCGCCAAGAACTACTTCGAAGTGCCGCTTGCCGAAGCCTTCCAGATCTACCGCGAAGCCATGAAAAAAGTCTCCGGCCTGGCCCGCACCGCCCGCGGCCCGAGCATGAGCGCCGGCCCCGGCAAGGTAGAGATCCAGGGCATCACCGAGATCAATGGCGAGAAGGTTTTCGTTCTGCGCTTCCTGCAGGGTCGCAACCCGGACTGGGTGCAGCGCCCGTTCTTTGCCAAGTACAGCGAGACAGCCACCTGGCTGCACGAGCTTGAGCCCGCCCTGGGAGAGGAGAAATTCTTCTTCGAGGATGAGTACGAAGAAATGAAGAAAGGCAACGGTTAAAACCGACCAGCCGACCGAAGAAGGGCCGCAAATCAGCGGCCCTTCTTCGTTTCAGCACAGGAAACAACCAAACCGGTCAATGCATCAGCGTATACAACTTCCGCCGATAGGTCCGCACGTCCGGGTTGTTGTTGCCCAGCTTGTCGAACAGCTCGATCAAGGTGGTCTTGGCGACCTCATCTTTGTACTTGCTGTCCGACTGCATCAGGCGGATCAGCAGTTCCATCGCCTCGGCGTTGTTTTCCTGCAGGATATGGTGCAGCGCCAATTGATGCAGGGCATGGGGATCTTTCGGATCCTGCTCCAGCGCCATTTCCAGGTCCTTGACGGGCGGTAACTCCGCGGACTGTTTCAGAAACTTGATGCGGGCCGCCAGCTGCTTGGCCTGGAATTGCAACTTCTCTTCCGGCGGAAGGCTCTCAAGCACCTGCTCGGCCGTTTCCAGATCACCCATTTCCGCTTTCAGCTGCGCCAGGTCAATCAGGACCTTGAGGTCCTCCGGATCTTTTTGGTTCATTTCCGTCAGAATCGCCAATGCGCCCTCGACGTCGCCACCTTCCCAGAGGCGGTGAGCTTTTTCGTAGGGATCCTCCTCAGGGGCTTCCACGTGCTTGTCCAGCACCTTGCGAATCTCGCTCTCCGGCAGCGCGCCATTGAAGCCGTCCACGGCCTGGCCGTCTTTTACAAGGATAATGGTGGGCAGGCTGCGTACGCCGAGCGACCCCGTCAGTTGCTGCTGCTCGTCTGCATTCACTTTGGCCAGCAGGAAGGCGCCCTGGTACTCCTCTGCCAGCTTTTCCAGCACCGGCATGAGTTGCTTGCAGGGTGCACACCATTCCGCCCACACATCAACGAGGACTGGAGTGGTTGAGGAGGCTTCCATCACTTTCTGCTGGAAATTCTCCATGTTGGCTTCAAAGATGTAGGGCGAATTGTTCATCAGTAGCACCTGAACAGGTTGGGAAAGTTCGTCGAGTTTGCCATGGTTGTGGGGGCAAACTACCGGATTTCAAGGTTTAGCACATCGTCAGGGGACGTCCTTGAAATCCCCAGAACCGACGTTACATAACCTAATATGTGAGACATCGGGGCAACAGCCTCTCCTGCCAAACTTTCCGAATGGATACTTGCACGGTATGAACGAAGACAACCGTAATGACTCTCTGGAAGAATTCGAGGAAGACGTCACCGAGTACATCGGTAAAGACGAGAACAGCAAGAACCTGGCTCTGCCCCAACAGATGATGCCCCGGCGTATGTACGTACTGCCGGTGTCCAACCGTCCGTTCTTCCCGGCCCAGGTCCAGCCGGTAGTGGTCGATCAGAATCCCTGGAGCGAAACTCTCAAACGCGTGGGCGAAACCGATCACAAGGTGCTCGGCATCTGCTTTGTCGACAGCCCGGACCCGGAACGAAACATCCCCGCCAGCGAAGAGCTGGAAATCATGGGCTGCGCAGTGAGGGTTCACCATGCTCAGCAAGAGAATGGCAAGGTTCAGTTTATTGCCCAGGGCCTGCAACGATTCCGCATTGCCCAATGGCTGAGGCGCAAACCGCCCTACCTGGTGGAAGTGGAATACCCGAATGAGCCGGACGAGGAAGCCGACGAACTCAAGGCCTATACCCTCGCCATTATCAGTGCCATCAAGGATCTGCTGCGCACCAATCCGTTGTATGGGGAGGAGGTCAAGCAGTACCTGTCCCGGTTCGGCCCGGACGACAGTTCACCGCTGGCCGATTTCGGCGCCTCCATGACCAGCGCTCGCGGCCCGGAATTACAGGACGTGCTTGATACCATACCCCTGCTGCGGCGCATGGAAAAAGTCCTGCTGCTGATGCGCAAGGAGCAGGAAGTGGCTCGCCTGCAGGCGGAAATCAGCGAAGAAGTGAATGACAAGGTACAGAAACACCAGCGTGAATTTTTCCTGCGTGAACAACTGAAAGTCATTCAGCGCGAACTGGGCATGGCCAAGGACGACAAGACCGCTGACGTGGAACGCTTCCGCGCACGCATGGAAAAACTGAACCCGCCGGATCAGGTCAGCGAACGTTTCGAGGACGAAATCGAAAAACTTCAGGTACTGGAGCAGGGATCGCCAGAATACGGCGTCACCCGTAACTACCTGGACTGGCTGACCCAGGTACCCTGGGGACAGACGTCCGAGGACCACTTCGACCTCGCCGAAGCCCGGCGGATACTGGATCGTGACCACGACGGGCTGGATGACGTCAAGAATCGCATTGTCGAATTCCTTGCCGAAGGCACTTTCAAAGGCGAAGTCAGCGGCTCGATCCTGCTGTTGGTCGGGCCACCTGGCGTAGGCAAAACCTCCATCGGCCATTCGGTGGCGGATGCCCTTGGCCGCAAGTTCTATCGCTTCAGCGTCGGTGGCATGCGAGACGAAGCCGAGATCAAGGGCCACCGCCGTACCTACATAGGCGCTATGCCAGGCAAATTTGTACAGGCGCTGAAGGACTGCAAAGTATCCAATCCAGTGATCATGCTGGACGAGATCGACAAGATCGGGGCGTCCTTTCAGGGTGACCCGGCCTCTGCCCTATTGGAAACCCTGGATCCGGAGCAGAACCGCGAGTTCCTGGACCACTACCTGGACGTTCGCATGGATCTGTCGAAAGTCCTGTTTATCTGCACCGCCAACCAGCTGGACACCATTCCCCGCCCCCTGCTGGACCGAATGGACGTGATCCGGCTCTCGGGCTACATCGCAGAGGAAAAGCTGGCCATCGCCAAGCACTTCCTGATACCCCGCCTGCTGAAACGGGTGGGGTTGCTGAAGAAACAGCTGAACATCAGCGATGCAGCCGTGAAGCAGGTTATAGAAGGCTACGCCCGTGAAGCCGGGGTGCGTAATCTGGAAAAGATGCTGCACAAAATCATCCGCAAGGGCATCGTGCGATTGCTGGAGGATCCGGAGAAACCGGTGAAGGTTGGTGTGGCAGATCTGGGGACCTACCTCGGACAACCTTCCTTCCGCAAGGAAAAATCCCTCAAGGGCACCGGCGTGGTTACCGGCTTGGCCTGGACCGCCATGGGCGGCGCTACATTGAGCATCGAAGCGTCCCGCATTCACAGCTCCCAGCGTGGCTTCAAGCTGACTGGGCAGCTCGGGGACGTGATGAAGGAATCGGCAGAAATTGCCTACAGCTACGTGTCGTCAAACCTCAAACGCTTCAAGGGCGACCCCACGTTCTTCGACAAATCCTTTGTGCACCTGCATGTACCGGAAGGGGCGACACCAAAGGATGGCCCGAGCGCCGGTGTCACCATGGCCACCGCCCTGCTGTCCATCGCACGCAAGGAATCGCCACAACAGAACATCGCCATGACCGGCGAGCTGACGCTGACGGGCCAGGTGCTACCGGTGGGTGGTATCCGCGAAAAAGTCATCGCCGCCCGCCGGCAGAAGATCAATAACCTGATCCTGCCGGAGGCCAACCGCGGGGATTACGAGGAATTACCGGGCTACCTGAAGGAAGGCCTGACGGTGAATTTCGCCAAGCAGTATAGTGATGTTTATCAGGTGTGTTTCGGGGATAAGCCCAAGAGAGGGTCGTCAGTGCATTGAGGGCTGGCCACGGGAGGACAACTGAGAGTCGGATCAGTGTCAGGGTGGGGTGCCTTTTCTGCAGGGACAAAGGTGTCTGAGCGCAGCGAGTTCTTTTCCCGAAAGAAAAGGCACCCCACCCTGACACTAGCCTCCAGCCAACGACTCAGGCCTTCTCCTTCCAGCCATCGTCCTTCAGCACCGGCCCTACATCAAGCACCGGCGAAGCATCTATATCGTCGGCGTCCATCATGTTGGCCACCCGCTGCAGCGACGCGATGATCATGGTCTGCTCCCACTCGTGCAGACTCTGGAACTTCTTGATGAAATCCTCCTGCAGGGGCTGAGGCGCACGGGCCAGAATATCTGCGCCACCCTCGGTCAGGTGCGCATGCACCTTGCGCTTGTCCCGGGTACTGCGGACCCGATAGACCAGTTGACGATGCTCCAGGCGATCCAGGATGGTGGTCACAGTCGCCTGACTGAGGCTGACCTTGTCAGCAATCGTGCCAATGGTCACTTCGCCCAGATCGCGGATCGTCCGCATGATCAACAATTGCGGCCCGGTCAGGCCCGCATGCTTGCTCAGGCGTTTGGAATGCAGGTCAGTTGCACGGATAACACGTCTCAGCGCTACCAGCACCTGTTCATAGTTGTTCACGGCACTACTCCGATCCGGGCCAGCAGCCCCATTCTGGTTGAAATCGGAGGCATTGAGCTGTTTCGAGTAAAGCACTTTGTTACCCGCCATCGGCTGAAGCCCCACTGTTCCTGCACGTTATTTATTTATACCACTAACTATTAGAGGTCTTTACTCCTGCAATTGCAAGTCGGCGTTTTTACCCATCCTGTCGGTCTTCCTGCATTTTTTCCGCCAGCCACTATGCTAAGGTCACCCTTTTCAGAAATCCCGTACACGGACAAGGTTCAATGACCACGCATTTTATCCGACAGACACTTCTGGCCAACTCCCGGCTACTGCCGTTACTCGCAGGCTTCCTGCTCACTGCGCTCATTGCCACCAGCACCCAGGCACAGCAGCCCACGGAGCCGCCCGATGACCTCAGCGCAGAAGATGTTGAGCAGCGCATTGAGACTCTTGAAAAGCCCATGTATACCCCGTTCGTGGAACTCTACCTGCTGGAGGAGAGCAAAGCCCTACGCAAGGAGATGCAAAACACGCGGGCGGAGCTCATTGAAAAGGTGGTCGACAAGGAACTGTCCGTGGCCGACAAGACCATGTCCTACGCCACCGACACGGTCACCTATTTCTTCTATCTGATCGCTGGCGCCACCTCGATTCTGGTGGTCATTGGCTGGAACTCCATCCGGGACATGCGCAACCAGCTCACCAGCCTGGCCGAAAAACGGGTCAACGAACTGGTGGTGGAATACGAAAAACGGCTGAAGTCCATCGAAGAGCAACTGCAGCAGAAATCCGACATTATCCACCAGAACCAGGCGGAAATTGAGCGCACCAACGAAGTGCACTCCCTGTGGCTGAAAGCCAGCCAGGAAACGTCCCAGCAGAACAAAATTTCCGCCTACGACCATATCCTGGATTTACGCCCGGACGATGTGGAAGCTCTGAGCTATAAGGCCGATGCGGTGCTGGAAATGCAGGAGCCGCTGTGGGCCATCAGCCTGTGTCAGCGGGCCCTGAAACTGGCGCCGGACAATGGCCACGCGCACTATCAGCTGGCATGCGCTTACGCCGAAATCGGTCGCTGGGAAGACGCCGTCGCCACCCTGAAGAAGGCCATCGACATTTCCGAGGCCTACCGCGACGACGCCTCCGTGGATCCCAGTTTCCAGCAACTACGGGATCACGACAGCTTCAAGACCCTCATTTTCCCGGATACCGAAGACAACCAGCTCGACGATTAATCCGACACCGGCACAGTCTTTGCTCCCCTATCTCCTGAATTTTCAAGGCTTGATGTTCCGGAGCAAAGACTGGCCCAACTTGCTTGACAAGCAGCGAGGTGTGGTGTTTGTTTAACTATCTGAGAACATAAGAATAACCCTGAACAAAACAGGACAGACCCAATGAGAACTTCAGTAAAGAAACTCGTAACCGCTGTTAGCACCTCCATTGCCCTGATGGGAGCTGGCCACGCCGCCGCTGAAATCAAGGTTGGTATTGCCGGACCGATGACCGGCCCCGTTGCCCAGTACGGCGATATGCAGTTTTCCGGTGCCCGCATGGCGATTGAGCGTATCAACGCCGCGGGCGGCGTCAACGGCGAAATGCTGGAAGCCGTGGAAGTGGACGATGTCTGCGATCCCAAGCAGGCGGTCACCGTGGCGAACCGCCTGGTGAACGAAGGCGTTCGCTTTGTGGTCGGCCACCTGTGTTCCAGTTCCACCCAGCCGGCGTCTGACATCTACGAGGACGAAGGCATCCTGATGGTGACCCCGGCCTCCACAAGCCCGGACATCACCGAACGCGGATACGAGCTGGTATTCCGCACCATCGGCCTCGACAGCATGCAGGGCCCGGTTGCCGGGGAGTACCTCGCCAGCCTCAACCCCGAGCGCGTCGCGATTGTCCACGACAAACAGCAGTATGGTGAAGGCATTGCCACGGCCGTTCGCGACACCCTGAAGAACGCCGGCGTTGAAATCGCCATGTTTGAGGGCATCACCGCCGGTGACAAGGACTTCTCGTCCCTGATCACCAAGCTCAAGCAAGCCGATGTCGACTACGTCTATTACGGCGGCTATCACCCGGAACTGGGCCTGATCCTGCGCCAGGCGCAACAGGCCGAGCTGGATACCGTCTTCATGGGCCCTGAAGGCGTGGGCAACAAGGACATTAACACCATCGCCGGTGATGCCTCTGAAGGCCTCCTGGTCACGCTTCCGCCCAGCTTCGACCAACAGGAAGAAAACCAGGAGCTGGTTAAAGCCTTCGAGGAAAAAGGCGAGGACCCCTCCGGTCCGTTCGTGTTGACCTCCTATACCGCGGTGCAACTGATTGCCGAAGGTATTGAAGAAGCCGGCTCGACAGATCCCTTCGATGTCGCCGAAGCCCTCCGCAGTGGCTCCTACGAGACCCCCATTGGCACTGTTGAGTACGACGAAAAAGGTGACATGAAGTCATTTGAGTTCATTGTGTACGAATGGCATTCAGATGGCAGCAAAACTCCGGTAAACTGAGCCGAAATCGTTAAAAAACGGTAACAATGAGAACACCTTCTCACCGCGATCCGGGAGAAGGTGTTTTTCTAGGCTCCTGTTGATCCTTCCCGCACCCGTGCCGGTACCCCGGAGCGTCAGGTGTGGTCAGTGGAGGGGGCAGGCTTTCGGAGTCCCATAACAATGCAAGATCTCCTTTATTTCCTGCAACAGCTCATTAACGGGCTGACGATCGGGAGCACCTATGCCCTGATCGCCATCGGCTACACGATGGTTTACGGCATCATTGGCATGATCAACTTTGCCCATGGTGAGATTTACATGATCGGCGCCTACACCGCTCTGATCGCCATCACCGGGCTTGCCGCCCTCGGTATCGCCTGGCTTCCACTGATACTCATCGTTGCACTCGTCTGCGCGATGATTGTCTCCAGCACCATGGGCTGGGCCGTGGAAAGGGTCGCCTATCGACCGGTTCGTGGACGCCACCGGCTGATCCCTCTGATTTCCGCCATCGGCATGTCCATTTTCCTGCAGAATTACGTCCATCTGGCTCAGGGTTCCCGCAACATTGGCTTTCCGGCCCTGATTGAAGGCGGTTTCCGCTTCGGCAGCGTGGACTCATTCCAGACATCGATTTCCTACATGCAGATTACGATCTTCATCACCACGCTGATCTGCATGACCCTGCTGTCCCTGTTTATATCCCGCTCGCGTATCGGTCGCGCCTGCCGCGCCGTCTCCCAGGACCTGGGTATGGCCAGCCTGCTGGGCATCGATACCAACCGCATCATCTCCGCCACCTTTGTGATCGGCGCCGCACTGGCAGCGGTCGCCGGCCTGCTGCTGGGTATGTATTACGGCTCCATCGACCCACTGTTCGGGTTTATTGCCGGACTGAAGGCCTTTACGGCGGCAGTGCTGGGCGGCATCGGCAGCATTCCTGGCGCCATGCTGGGCGGCCTGATCCTCGGCGTGGCCGAGAGCATGACCTCCGGCTACCTCAGCGGGGAATACAAGGACGTGGTGTCTTTCGGCCTGCTGATACTCATTCTTCTCTTCAAGCCTACCGGGCTGCTCGGTAAACCGGAGGTGGAAAAGATCTGATGGCTGCACATAACCTGAAACACGCGCTGTTCTGCGCGATTGTCACGCTGATCGTTGCGTATCCAATCCTTGGCTTTAACCTGGTCGCCTCGGGAACCAATATCATTCTGGAGGGGGCGACGACGCAGACTGTCATCTCGGTTCTGTTGGCCGCGGTGGTGGTCTTTCTTTTCCAACTGTTCCGCGACAACATCATGGGATTGCTCGGGAAGGCCCCGGCACTCAACCCGCTGGCCAACCGCCAGCCCATGGAACAGAGCAAACGCCTGAAGCTGGAATCCACCTTCCTGACGCTGATCATCATCGGGGCATTGATCTGGCCGTTCTTCATGTCGAGGGGCGCTGTCGACCTGGCTACTCTGGTGCTGATCTACGTCATGCTGGCGCTGGGCCTCAACGTGGTGGTCGGGCTCGCCGGGCTGCTGGATCTGGGCTATGTGGCCTTCTACGCGGTCGGCGCCTACACCTTTGCCATGCTGTCCCAGTATTACGGGGTCTCCTTCTGGTTTGCACTCCCCATTGGCGCGCTGCTGGCTGCCCTGTTTGGACTGGTACTGGGGTTCCCGGTACTCCGGCTCAGGGGTGACTATCTGGCGATTGTGACGCTCGGGTTCGGTGAAATCATTCGTATCCTGCTGAACAACATGACCACCCTGACCGGCGGTCCCAACGGCATCGGCGGCATTCCCGACCCCACGCTGTTCGGCATGGAGTTCGGTCGCCGGGTAAAGGAGGAAGGCAACACCTCGTTCCACGAAACCTTCGGCATTGCCTACAGCAGTGAGCACAAAATCATCTTCCTGTACCTGATTGCCCTGGTGCTGGCCGTGATTACCGCGCTGGTCATCCGCCGCCTGATGCGCATGCCCGTCGGTCGCGCCTGGGAAGCCCTGAGGGAGGACGAGATCGCTGCCCGCTCCCTGGGACTGAGCCGCACCGCAGTGAAGCTGTCCGCGTTCACCATCGGTGCGTTCTTTGCCGGTTTCGCCGGGACCGTATTTGCTTCCAAGCAGGGCTTTATCAGCCCGGAATCGTTCGTCTTCCTGGAATCTGCCATCATCCTGGCCATTGTCGTGCTCGGCGGTATGGGCTCGCAGATCGGCGTTATCCTCGCCGCCATAGCGGTCACCATCCTGCCGGAACTGGCCCGGGAGTTTTCCGAATACCGGATGCTGATTTTCGGTGCCGCCATGGTGCTGATGATGGTCTGGCGACCGCAGGGTCTGATGCCCATGCGCCGTATCCATATCGTGCTGCACAAACAGGAGTAACGGACGATGCTTGAAGTACAGAATCTGTCCATGCGCTTTGGCGGACTCCTGGCGGTCGATCAGGTTTCCCTGGACGTTCAGGAACACGAAATCGTGTCCATTATTGGCCCCAACGGCGCCGGCAAAACCACCGTATTCAATTGCATGAGTGGTTTCTACAAACCCACCGGCGGCAAAATCCTGTTTGAAGGCAGTGAGGTTCAGGGCAAACCGGATTTCCGGATTTCCCGCCTTGGAATGGTCCGTACCTTCCAGCACGTGCGTCTGTTCAACCGGATGACCGTGGTGGAGAACCTGCTGGTCGCCCAGCACCGACACCTGAATACCAACCTGATCTCCGGGCTGCTGAAAACGCCAAGCTACCGTGAGCGGGAACAGAAATCCCTGGACCGCGCCAGCTATTGGCTGGATCGGGTTGGCCTGCTGGAGATGGCCAACCGGGATGCCGGCAACCTGGCCTATGGGCAACAACGGCGGCTGGAAATAGCCCGTTGCATGGTCACCGAACCCAAGCTGCTGATGTTGGACGAACCCGCGGCCGGTCTGAACCCGGCGGAAACCCGGGAACTGAACCAACTGATCGTCAGCCTGAAGGAAGACTACAACGTCTCCGTTGTGCTCATTGAGCACGACATGAGCCTGGTGATGGATATTTCCGACCGGATCAACGTGATCAACCAGGGTCGCCCCCTGGCCAGTGGCACGCCGGACGAAATCCGCAGCAACGACGACGTCATCAAAGCTTACCTGGGTGAGGCCTGAATAATGTCCATGCTAGTACTAGAAGATGTCCATACCCACTACGGCAAGATCGAAGCCCTGCACGGGGTGTCCGTCGAAGTTAAGAAAGGCGAGATTGTTTCGCTGATCGGCGCCAACGGGGCTGGCAAGACAACCCTGTTGATGACGGTATGCGGCAACCCCCAGGCCACTTCTGGCCGGATCATCCTGGAGGGGCGGGATATCACCCGCGAACCCACGGCCACCATCATGCGCTCGGGGATTTCGATCGTGCCCGAGGGGCGGCGTGTTTTCTCGGGCCTGACCGTAGAAGAAAACCTTCATATGGGGGGATTCTTCAACACCAAGGCCGAAATCCGCAAGAGCCAGGATCAAGTCTATGGCCTGTTCCCACGGCTGAAGGAGCGCGAACACCAGCGAGCAGGCACTATGTCCGGCGGTGAGCAACAGATGCTGGCGATCGGTCGTGCGCTGATGAGCAAGCCCAACATGATCATTCTGGACGAGCCTTCCCTGGGGCTGGCACCCCTGGTGATCAAGCAGATCTTCGAGATCATTGGCCACTTGAGGGAAGAAGGCATCACCGTGTTTCTGGTTGAGCAGAACGCCCACCAGGCCCTGAATCTGGCAGATCGGGGTTATGTCCTTGAAACCGGCAAGATCCGGCTGCACGACACAGGCAAGAACCTGTTGGCCAATCCGGATGTGCAGAATGCTTATCTTGGTGGCTAGCTGAAACCAGAAAAGCCGGAATGTGACAACACACTCCGGCTTTTCTGTATCGGGCAATCAATGCAGTGCTTACTTCACACTCTTGATGGTGCCCTTGTAACCTTCAACAGTTACGTCAATGGTGCCGTACACTACGTAGTCGTTCTTCTTGACAGTGTAGCGAGGAGCCACAATCACGTCAGCACCGGATGCCGAGATGGCGTTGTAGGCAGCCGCTGACTTAACAGCGGATACCGGGTCCAGACCACCCAGACCGAAGGCACTGCCGCCACCGTTACCGTATTCCATGCCATCCGCAAATTCGTTGTCATCACTCATGGTGAAGAACAGAACCTTGGTGGCGGAAGACTGGCCGGTAATTTTCTCGCCAACGTCGATATCGGCCTTGATATCGGTAGCTACGGAACCATTGAGCGGAACCGGGCTGGAGCTGACGTTCAGGGAGGAGCAGCCGGTCATTGCGCCGGCCAGCAGCAGGCTGGATGCGATAAGTGCTTTTTTCACAGAATGATCTCCATGTGTTGTGTGTAAGCCTTCATGGCCGCTCGCACTATACCCAAAGAACCTTTATATAACAATATTGATCCTTTTTTATTTTAGTTAGCTATTTTTGGAATATGAACACGTGATCATATTTTTTACTCTTTCCGGGACAAATCAATAACTCACATCGCCGTAAACTTGTTTTCCACGGATTTGGACTATACTCAACGGAACGGTCACACCTGTCTCCACGGGAAATTAGTCAGGGCCGTTACCGTACCGGCTCCATAAAGGCAGACACGCCGGCACGGCAAGCGACGAAAGCTAGACCACAACAAGGAGTGGATAATGAAAAAACTGATCGCAGGTGCAATTCTTCTGGGTGCTTCATCCATGGCTTTTGCTCAGCCTGGTTGCGGCGTAGGTGCCATGATCTGGAAGGGCCAGTCCGGCATTGCCCCTCACGTTCTGGCTGCCACCACTAACGGCACATTCGGCAACCAGACCTTTGGCATGACCACCGGCACCCTGGGCTGCCAGACCAACCAATCCGTTCAATCCATGGCCATGTACATGGACAGCAACATCGACAAGGTTGCCCGTGACATGTCTCGCGGTTCTGGCGAGAACCTGGACACCCTCGCGGTGCTGTTGGGCGTAGACGAAGCGGACCGTGATTCGTTCCGTCAGATCCTCCAGGACAACTTCGCAACCATCTTCCCCAACTCCGAAACCACCTCCGGCGAAGCGGTAGACGCTATCGTAGCGCTGCTGGAAAAAGATGAGGCTCTCAGCAAGTACGTGGCTGCCTGATCTTTCAACAACAAGGGACCCACTGCGCCAGGGACGGCGCACTTCCCTGACACCTCCATCCGCCCAACCCGGATTCGACTGACTATTCATGCGCACTACGCTTCAGTACGGGCTGGCCTTGATCTGGCTGGCAGCAACAGGCACCCACACATTCGCCACACCTCTACCTGATACCGTGCGGCTTCACGAACATCCCGACTGGCTAACCCTGATCCACTACCAGCCCAACCGGTATTCCGACGGATATACCAGCCAGGCCGACGATGACGCCTTTTTTCTCAGCGAGAACGGCAAGCACTCCCCCGAAGCAGAGCTACAGGCCACCCTGGAGGCCATCACTGCCCCCGGCGAAGGCGATGCTCATGCCCGTTGCCGCTTCCCCGCCAGGGATCGCTGGCTGAGAGAACAGCTGGACCTGCCCCGAAACGAGATCGACTGCCCCGGATACGATGAGTGGAAAGACACCCTGAACACCGAAACCGTCACCCTGGTGTTTGCCGCTTCCTACCTCAACAGCCCGTCCTCCATGTTTGGTCACACCTTTATCCGTCTGGACCCGCCCCAGGACGACGAGGAAGCCGATCTGCTACTGGCGGACACCATCTCCTACGCGGCAGACGCCGAGGCCCACGACAGCGAAATCCTGTTCGCCTACAAGGGCATTTTTGGCGGCTATCCCGGCATTACCTCCATCAAACCCTATTACGAGATGGTCCGACTGTATTCCGACATCGAACACCGGGACCTGTGGGAATACCAACTCAACCTGACCCAGGACGAAGTTGACGTCATGCTTGCCCACGCCTGGGAACTTCGGGAAATCAACTTCGATTACTACTTCTTCGACGAAAACTGCGCCTATCGGCTGCTGGCACTGATCGATGTGGCGCGACCGGGCACCGACCTGCTCGACGAAGTCAGCACCCACGCCATCCCCTCCGATACCGTGCGCTGGGTGGTGGACAAGGAACTGGTGGAAGAGGTGAAATACCGGCCCTCGGCGGCAACCAGCGTGACCCATTCACTGGACCACCTGCCCGCTGATCACCAGACGCTGGCCGCCGCGATTGCCAACGGCTACGTCCCCGTGGATTCCGGAGAGGTCAAGCGGCTGCCCGACGAACAAAAAGCCCACCTGCTGGATGCCACCTACGATTACGTGCGCTACCAGAGTGAAGCCGAAGCCTGGCCACGAGAGCACGCGGCGCCACTGTCGCACGACCTGCTGAGAACCCGCAGCCAGATACGCGATGTACCCGCCCCAGACAAACCGCCCGAACCAGAGGTACGTGACGATCAGGGCCACGACACCTTCCGCTTCAGCCTCGCCGGTGGCCGGATGGGAGACCGCAACTTCAGCCAGTTGACGCTGCGCCCGGCTTACCACGATGTTCTCGACCCGCCCGCCGGATACCGGGGCGGTGCCCAGCTTCAGTTCCTGCGACTGGATGCCCGCTATTACACCGACAACGACGAACTGCAGCTGGAACAGCTCATTGGCGTGGAAATCCGCTCGCTGTCTCCCCGCAACCAGTTCTTCTCGCCACTGTCCTGGCAAGTCGGCTTCGGCGGACGCCGCACCGACACCGAAACCCACCGGGTCTTTACCCCCTACCTGGAAGGCGGCGCCGGTGGCAGTTGGAACCTCGGCGCACACGTACAGGCCTTTGCCCTGGCCACCGCCGACCTGGAAATCGACGACGACCTCAGCAAAGGCTATGACGCCGCACCGGGGGCTGATCTCGGGCTGCTGCACCAGAACAACCGCTTCAGCCTGATGGCCGGGGTAAAAACCAAAGCCTGGATCGTCGGCAACCAACACCGCCAGGATCAACTCTACACCAGAGCCGGCTGGCACTTCGGACGGGACTTCAGCCTGTTCGGCGAGTACAGCCGGGAAGACCACTACGACAGGTACCGCACCACATGGCAACTGGGACTGCACGCCTACTTCTGAAGGCGCTCACCGGCGCCGTTCTGACCGCGACACTGCTGCTGCAAACCGGCTGCAGCAGCGTGTTCTTCTATCCGGACAAAGTCACCTACATCACCCCGGACAGGCTCAACCTGGAATACGAAGACATTTTCCTGGACACCGCCGACGGCGAAACACTCCACGGCTGGTGGCTGCCCGCAGAAGCTCCTGAGAGCGACCCCAAAGGCACCGTTTACTTCCTCCACGGCAACGCCCAGAACATCAGCAGCCACCTGATGAACGTCGCCTGGCTGCCCGAGAAAGGCTACAACGTCTTCCTCATCGACTACCGGGGCTACGGCCGCTCCACCGGCGCACCCGACATAGAAGGCACCCTACACGACAGCGAAACCGGCCTGCGCTGGCTGATGGAGCAGCCGCAAACAGACAACCGCCCGATCTACCTCCTGGGCCAGAGCCTGGGCGGCGCCCTCGGCATCGCCCTGGCCAGCGAATGGGTGCAACGACAGCAACAACCGCCCCTCGACGGCGTCATCCTGGACGGCACCTTCTCCGGCTTCCACGGCATCGCGCGGGAAAAGCTCGGCAGCTTCTGGCTGACCTGGCCGTTCCAGATTCCGCTGAGCTGGACCATCACCGACGACTATGAAGGCGTGGACCATATTGGACATATGAGCCCGGTGCCGGTGATGGTTATTCACAGTGTGCGGGACGGGATTATTCCATTTCACCATGGGGAGGCCTTGTTTGAGGCGGCGGAGGAGCCCAAGGAATTCTTGCCAACGGATACGCCTCATGCGGCTACGTTTGTGATTCCGGCTTATAAAGAGGCTGTGCTTGGGTTTATGGAAGGGAGTTCCGAGTAGCCTATACCGATTGTCGGATTACGCCTGCGGCTAATCCGACCTACTTCTAGAACGCTACTTTAGCGGGCGCTGACCAAGTATGGGCAGGGGTTGGGCCTCTCTTTTCAAAAGTCTTGAGGGCCAAGGACGGCCCGAAAGAAGCGCACATGGGTGAGACAAGCGATTTAGAAGCGAAGCTTCGCGCGCAGGCGAACGACAGCAATCTGTGATTGCTGTCTGGACCCGCTTGCGGGTGCTCGTAGCGTCTTTTGAAAAGAGAGGCCCAACCCCTGCATGCACCCAACCACCAGACAACAAAAAACCCGCCAGACTCCGAAGAGCGGCGGGCTTTTTTGTCGGATTACGCCTGCGGCTAATCCGACCTACCTGAAGGGGTCACTCCTCAGGCGGAAAAATCGGTCGGCACGTCGCCTTCCTTGATTTCCTTCATGGACAGCTTCACGCGACCACGGTTGTCCACATCCAGAACCTTGACCAGAACTTCCTGACCTTCGCTCAGCTCGTCAGTCACGTTCTCGATCCGGCGCTCGGAGATCTGGGAAATGTGCACCAGACCATCCTTGCCAGGCAGGAGGTTAACGAAAGCACCGAAGTCCACAATGCGCTCAACACGACCCTTGTAGATAGCGCCAACCTCGATCTCCGCAGTGATTTCCTTAACCCGGTTAACCGCCGCCTGGGCCGCTTCCTGGTTGTCCGCGTAGATCTTCACATTGCCGTCGTCATCCAGATCAATGGAAGCACCGGTTTCGTCACAGATGGCACGAATGGTGGAACCACCCTTACCGATGACGTCACGGATCTTGTCCGGGTTGATCTTGATCGCAGTGATGCTCGGCGCACGGGCTGACAGCTCGGCACGCGGCTCGGAGATCACCTTGTTCATCTCGCCCAGGATGTGCAGACGCGCCTCGTGGGCCTGCTCCAGGGCCAGTTCCATGATCTCGTCGGTGATGCCGTTGATCTTGATATCCATCTGCAGGGCGGTCACGCCCTCTTTGGTACCGGCAACCTTGAAGTCCATGTCACCCAGGTGATCTTCATCACCCAGGATGTCGGTCAGAACCGCGAACTTGTCGCCTTCCTTGACCAGACCCATGGCGATACCAGCCACCGGCGCCTTGATCGGCACACCAGCGTCCATCAGCGCCAGACTGGAACCACAGACCGAAGCCATGGAGCTGGAACCGTTGGATTCGGTGATCTCGGAAACCGCACGGATGGCATACGGGAATTCTTCCAGGGTCGGCATAACCGCCAGAACACCACGCTTGGCCAGACGACCATGACCAACCTCACGACGGCCCGGTGTACCCACACGACCGGCTTCACCTACGGAGTACGGAGGGAAGTTGTAGTGGAACAGGAACGGATCCTTGCGCTCGCCTTCCAGGGCATCAATAGTCTGCACATCGCGGGAGGTACCCAGCGTGGCAGTCACGATGGCCTGGGTTTCGCCACGGGTGAACAGGGCAGAACCGTGAACGCTGGGCAGGACACCCACTTCGATTTCAATCGGACGTACGGTCTTGTTGTCACGGCCATCGATACGCGGTTTGCCATCGATCACCTGATTACGGACGATGGATTTTTCCACCTTGCCGAAATACTTTTTGACTTCATCCGCGGCAGGCTGGCCTTCTTCTTCGCCCGCCAGCTTCTCAACCAGCGCATTCTTGATCTCGCTCAGGCGCGCGTAACGCTCCATCTTGTCGCGAATGTTGTAAGCTTCCTCGATGGCAGCGGACGCCTCGGACTTGACGACATTCAGCAGCTCGGTATTCTCCGGCTCCGGCTGCCAGTCCCAACGCGGCTTGCCGGTTTCAGCGGCAAATTCCTTGATCGCGGACACGGCGGTCTGCATTTCCTGGTGACCATACAGTACGCCGCCCAGCATCTGGTCTTCGGTCAGGCCCTTGGCTTCGGATTCCACCATCAGAACCGCATCCTCAGTACCGGCAACAACCATATCCAGCAGGGAGGTTTCCAGCTCTTCGAAGGTCGGGTTCAGGAAGTAGCCACGCTCGTTGGTGTAACCCACGCGGGAGGCACCGATCGGACCGTCAAACGGAATGCCGGAAATGGACAGCGCGGCAGAAGCCGCCAGCATCGCGGCAATATCCGGATCCTGATTCTTGCTGGAAGACATCACCGTGGTGATGACCTGGACTTCGTTCATGAAGCCGTTCGGGAACAGCGGACGGATCGGACGGTCGATCAGACGGGAAGTCAGAGTCTCTTTCTCGGAAGGACGACCTTCACGCTTGAAGAAACCACCCGGAATTTTACCAACCGCGTAGGTCTTCTCGAAGTAGTTGACGGTCAGCGGGAAGAACGGCTGACCCGGCTTCGCTTCCTTGGCGCCAACAACCGTGCCCAGCACGGAAATATCGTCAATGGTGACGAGGACGGAACCGGTTGCCTGACGGGCAATACGGCCGGTTTCCAGAGTGACGGTCTTGCCGCCGAGCTCAAAACTTTTCTTTACGGGATTCAGATCCACGGTAACTCCTGAAATTATCTTGTCCAAATTGACTCAGCCAACCCGCCCCTGCGGGGTGACCGTTATAGCCACAGGATGTTCGCAATGTGATCCGAAGGGTAACCCGCCTGAAAGCTAACAGGCTGTTGTAAAACCCCGTGCACTGACAACCGTTCCCTACGGGAACCTCAGGCCGGGCTTTTCAACAACCTGCTATCAATTTCGGCTTTCCATTACGACAGGGAATCCCTGATGATCACTGACAAACCCACTGCAGCATTGCTGATCTGAGAAAAGCACAACTGGCGGAGTGCACAAGGCACCCCGCCAGTTGATGGCCAGTCCGGTCCAACGTCGGACCGCTGACCGTCAGGTCGTTTGACGACCGGATTAGCGACGCAGACCAAGGCGCTGGATGAGATCCAGGTAACGGTCAGCGTTTTTACGCTTGAGGTAGTCCAGCAGCTTACGACGCTGGTTTACCATCCGGATCAGACCACGGCGGGAATGATGATCCTGCTTGTTGGTCTTGAAGTGATCCTGCAGCTTGTTGATGTTGTGGCTCAACAGTGCAACCTGCACTTCAGGAGAACCGGTATCACCATCACCCTGCTGAAAATCCTTAACGATCTGTGCTTTCTCGTTGGCAGAAAGTGCCATAACTCACCTCATGGTTTGCGATGCTAATGAATACGGCCGAACCACGCATCTCTACAGCCCGGCTAGCCAGCGTTCGCGATTGATAACCGCGTCAGCTGCTCTTCACCAGTCGGCGAGGCACCAGTTTGGTGTCCTCCCCTTCCGGGAATGCTTCCGCCAACCCGATGAACCGCTCATTGCCGTACAGGCGAACGAACCCATCAACGGGCTGACCCGATATTCTAACTGGTTGTCCGTTAATTATCGATACCAGTGGCTGGCCGCTCAATTCCTGCTCCGGGAACATCGACAGGGCCGCATCCGGGGCCACCAACAGGCCATCCAGACTCTCACCACGCTCACGCATTGCTTCTAGCTGATCAACGGGCCTGGCATCCGCCAGGGTAAATCCCGAAGCCATGGTACGGCGCAATGCGGTTACATGGGCACCGCAACCAAGTGCTTCACCGATATCCTCAACGAGTGAGCGGATATAAGTACCCTTGGTGCAGCTGACCGCGATATCCAGTTCATCATCGCGCACGCCCAGCAGCGTCAGTTCGTAGATGGTGACCGGACGCGCCGGGCGCTCCACTTCAATGCCTTCACGGGCGTATTCATAGAGCGGACGCCCCTTGTGCTTGAGCGCCGAGTACATCGACGGCACCTGCTGGATATCACCACGAAACCGTTCCAATATCGGCTCCAGGGTCGCGGAATCCAGGCCAGTGGGCACGGGCTTTTCCTCAACCACTGCGCCTTCGCTGTCACCGGTTTCCGTGCGCACGCCCAGCTTCGCCGTGGCGATATAGGACTTGTCGCTATCCAGCATCATCTGGGAGAACTTGGTGGCTTCACCGAAGCAAAGGGGAAGGACACCCGTTGCCAACGGGTCCAGCGCGCCGGTATGGCCGGCCTTGGCCGCACCAAACAGGCGCTTGACCTGCTGCAGGATGCCATTGGATGTCACATCCAGAGGCTTGTCGATCACCAGGATACCGTTAACGTCACGGCCTTTGCGTCTGCGACTCAAGCGTCTCGCTCCGGATCATCCGAGGAAGTATCGTCATCGGAGACCGCAGGTTTGTCACCCACAGCCTGCCGAATCAGGTTATCCATTTTGCGGCTGTAGCCCTGAAGCGTGTCGAAGTGGAACCTCAGCTGCGGCATGACCCGCAGCTTCATGGCCCGGCCCACCTGGCCGCGCAGGAAGCCGGACGCTTTATTCAGAACCGCCAGGGATTGCTTGACCTCCGGGGACTCTTCCGTTTGCTCTTCCGTAGACAGCAAAGAGACATAAATATCAGCGTAACCCAGGTCACGGCTCACCTTGACGGCATTGACCGTGACCATGCCGAGCCGCGGGTCTTTGACCTCCCGCTGGATCAGCTGGGCCAGTTCGCGCTGCATCTGATCGCCGATGCGATCAATACGACTGAACTCTCTTGGCATCAGGCCCCCGTGGACTCGAGCTTGCGCTCGACTCTGACACGATCGAAGACTTCGATCTGGTCTCCGACTTTGACGTCGTAGCCTTTAACACCGATACCACATTCCATGCCGTTACGGACTTCCGGTACGTCATCCTTGAAGCGACGCAGGGATTCCAGCTCGCCTTCAAAGATCACCACGTTGTCACGCAGCACACGGATCGGCTTGTTACGGTGTACGGTACCTTCAGTCACCATACAGCCGGCCACCTGGCCAAACTTCGGTGATCGGAAGACGTCACGCACGTCAGCAATACCGATGATGTCTTCACGGAACTCAGGCGCGAGCATGCCGGTCAGGGCCGCTTTCACATCATCAATCAGGTTGTAGATGATGCTGTAGTAACGAAGGTCCAGACCTTCCTGTTCAACCAGGCGCTTGGCTGCGGTATCCGCACGAACATTGAAGCCAAAGATCACGGCGTTGGTTGCCATCGCCAGACTGATGTCGGTTTCGGCAATACCACCGACACCGGACGATACGATCTTGACCTGCACTTCGTCGTTACCAAGATCCTGCAGGGCCTTGGAAATGGCTTCCAGGGAACCACGTACGTCGGTCTTGAGAACCACGTTGAGGGTTTTGACCTCGTCTTTGCCCATGTTCTCGAACAGGTTCTCGAGCTTGGCCGCCTGCTGGCGCTGCAGACGCTGCTCACGCTCGCGGGTCTGACGGAACTCGGCCAGCTCTTTGGCCTTCTTCTCATCGGCTACGGCAAAGAACTCGTCACCGGCATCCGGAGTACCGTTCAGGCCGAGAATCTCGACCGGAATGGACGGCCCGGCTTCCTTGGTCTGCTTGCCGGCCTCGTCGGTCATGGCGCGAACCTTACCGAAGTAAGAACCGGCTACAACCATGTCGCCCTGACGCAGGGTACCGTTCTGAACCAGAACCGTTGCCACGGAACCACGACCGCGCTCGAGGCTGGATTCGACCACCACGCCCTTGGCCGGCGCATCCGGAGACGCTTCCAGTTCAAGGATTTCGGCCTGCAGCACCAGGGCTTCCAGCAGGTCGTCGATACCCAGGCCGGTGTGGGCGGAAACCGGAACAAACTGGACGTCACCGCCCCAGTCTTCCGGAATCACGTCCATACCCGCCAGCTCGGTCTTGATGCGGTCCGGATCGGCTGCTTCCTTGTCCATCTTGTTGATGGCGACAACGATCGGTACGCCAGCAGAACGGGCATGCTGAACCGCTTCCTTGGTCTGCGGCATGACGCCATCGTCCGCCGCTACCACCAGAACCACGATATCGGTGCACTGAGCGCCACGGGCACGCATGGCCGTAAAGGCTGCGTGACCCGGGGTATCCAGGAAGGACACCATGCCGTGATCGGTTTGCACGTGGTAGGCGCCGATATGCTGGGTAATACCACCGGACTCACCGGACGCCACCTTGGTGCGGCGGATGTGATCCAGCAACGACGTCTTGCCGTGGTCAACGTGACCCATGACACTGACGACCGGTGCACGCTTGGTCTTTTCCTTGCCCTCGAAGGAGAATTCGCTGAGAACCTCTTCTTCGAACGCATCCTCACTGACGGCTTTCGGGGTGTGCCCCATCTCTTCAGTCACCAGGACCGCGGTTTCCTGATCCAGTGGCTGGTTGATGGTGGTCATCACGCCCATACCCATCAGTGTCTTGATTACGTCTGCCGCCTTGACCGCCATACGCTGGGCAAGGTCGCCAACAGTAATGGTCTCGGGAATCTGTACTTCTCTAACCATTGGTTTGGTCGGCCTCTCAAAGCCGTGACGCTTTTCTTTGGGTTTCTTTTTCGCCCGCAGTGGCTTGCGCAGCGTGGTGTCTTCCTCGTCCTCATTGATAACCAGAGGCTCTTCAACCGGACGGTTGCGAGGTCCGCGGTGACCCGCAGACTTCTTCTTGGGCTTGCCTTCATCCGGCTCATCACCGCGCTCGCGAACCTTTTCCTTTTTCTTCTTCGGCTTGCGATCTTTGCCTTCGCCTTCTTCAGGCGGCGGGATCGGCATGTCCTCAGGTGCAGGAATGGAAACTTCTTCCTCTTCCTTCTTCTTCGGCTCTGCCTTCGCCGCAGGCTTGTCAGCGACCGGGACCGATTCTTCGGTTTGCGCTGTTTCCGCAGTCGTCGCCTTGTCGGTTTCCGGCTGGGCTGCCTGCTCTGCCGTGACTTTCGGCGCTTCCTGTGCAGCTTCCTGCGGGGCAGGCGCTTCTGCTGCCGATTCTTCCGGCTGGGGTGCTTCCGACTCCGGCGCCACTTCAGCGCGCTTGATGTACGTGCGGCGCTTGCGGACTTCTACATTCACTGTCTTGGCGCGGCCAGCTTTCAGAGTGGTGGTGGTTTTACGCTTCAGCGTAATTTTGTTCGGCTCTGCGCCACCATCACCATGGTTCTTTCTCAGATAAGCCAGCAACTGCTGCTTCTCATCGCTGGACACAGAGTCGCTCTCGGAGCGGGCTTTCAGGCCAGCCTCCACGATCTGCTTCAGCAAACGATCCACGGGAGCGCCTACGTCTGCGGCCAGTTGTTTTACCGTTACTTCAGCCATACAGGTCCTCCTCCCGAATTAGGCCTGGTCTTCAAACCAGGGGGCGCGCGCAGTCATAATCAATTGTCCTGCACGCTCTTCATCCATACCTTCAATTTCGAGCAAGTCATCAACTGACTGCTCGGCGAGATCTTCCATGGTACGAATTCCCATACCCGCCAGCTTGAAGGCCAGGCTACGGTCCATACCGTCCATATTGAGAAGATCTTCCGCGGGCTCAGAGCCCTCAAGCGCCTCTTCACTGGCCAGGGCCTGGTTCAACAGGACATCCTTGGCACGACGGCGCAGCTCAGTGACGGTGTCTTCATCAAATCCGTCAATGGCCAGCATTTCTTCCATGGGGACGTACGCCACTTCCTCAATGGACGTAAACCCTTCCTCGATCAATACGCCGGCAAACTCCTCATCCACATCCAGATTGCTGGTAAAATGCTCAAGCAGGCGATTGTATTCCTGCTCCTGACGCTCACCCGCTTCCTCTTCCGTCATCACGTTCAGAGTCCAGCCGGTCAGCTCGGTGGCCAGACGCACATTCTGGCCGTTACGGCCTATGGCCTGGGCCAGGTTATCTTCCGCTACAGCCACTTCCATGGTGTGACGATCTTCGTCCATCACGATGGAAGCCACTTCGGCGGGCGCCATAGCATTGATCACCAATTGTGCGGGGTTGTCATCCCACAGCACGATGTCCACACGCTCACCGCCCAGTTCGTTGGAAACCGCCTGTACGCGGGAGCCCCGCATACCAACGCAAGCACCTACCGGATCAATACGGCGATCATTGGTTTTCACTGCGATCTTGGCGCGGGAACCGGGGTCACGGGCAGCGCCGCGAATCTCGATCAGGTCCTCGGCAATCTCCGGAACCTCGATACGGAACAGCTCAATCAGCATCTGCGGATCGGTGCGGCTCAGGATCAGTTGGGGGCCGCGATGATCGGTGCGAATTTCCAGCAGCAGGGAACGAACACGGTCGCCCATGCGGAAAGTTTCCCGCGGAATCAGGTGCTCGCGGGGCAGCAACGCTTCGGCGTTGGCGCCCAGGTCGACGATGACGTTGTCCCGGGTTACCTTCTTGACGGTGCCGGATACCAGCTCGCCAACACGGTCACGGTAACTATCAACAATCTTGGTGCGCTCAGCTTCGCGAACCTTCTGGAAAATGATCTGCTTCGCCGCCTGGGCGCCAATCCGGCCAAAAGCCACCGATTCGATCTGCTCTTCGTGGATATCGCCCGGTTTCAGCGCAGTATCAATCTCTTCCGCTTCCTGCAGGGTCAACTCGGTACCCAGGGCCGGCACGGCATCGTTATCGACAACCAGCCAGCGGCGGAAGGTGTCGTACTCGCCGGTGCGACGATCGATGGAGACCCGGATATCGGCCTCTTCATCTTCGTAACGTTTTTTGGCAGCGGTGGCGAGCGCCAGCTCAATTGCTTCAAAAATGACATCCTTCTCGACACCTTTTTCGTTCGAGACGGATTCAACCACCAGCAAGATCTCTTTACTCATTGGATTGCCCTGCCCTTAAAAATAAACTTTGCGTCCACCGACTTATTCAAAAACCGGAACGATGTTGGCTTTCTCGATACTGTCGAACGGCAACAGGTACTCGTGATCGTCGACTACGATTACGATGTCATCGCCCTCCACGCCTTTGATCAGGCCCTGAAACTTGCGACGTCCTTCAAAAGCCATCCGCAACTTCAACTGAACCTGGTGACCGGCAAAAGCCTCGTACTGCTCAAGACGAAACAGCGGTCGATCCATCCCCGGAGATGATACCTCCAGGGTATATTCGGTCTGGATGGGATCTTCCACATCCATGACACCGCTGGCCTGCCGACTGACTTTTTCACAGTCATCTATGCCGATGCCGTTTTCGGCATCGTCAATAAAAATTCTCAACAGGGAGTGATGGCCCTGCGAGCGAAATTCAACGCCCCAGAACTCGTATCCCAGGCCTTCAACGACCGGCCGTAGTATGTCTTCCAGTTGCTTTAGCTTGGCTGACAAGGTTTTACCGTCTCCATCTCTTGATTTTCCGGACCCCAGAAACAAAAAAAGGGCTGTTGATCAGCCCTTTTTATGCACCAGGGCCTGATGCGCCAGGCCCCTTAATCAAAAAGCCCCGAACGAGTGGGGCCTTTTGTTGCAAGAACTCGCAGGAAACAAACCCATTCTACCGTTTCCTGCTGACAGACACCTGGCCTGCCAGAAGCGGACTGAACACCGTACAGAGCCCGCTCCAATATCCGCCGGAGTATAGAGACGCCGGCCAGACTGGTCAAGGACTGACCAAAAAAAACGGCCTGGAAAATCCAAGCCGTTTTTCTTCTATATGGTGCCCAGGGCCGGACTCGAACCGGCACGGCTTTCGCCACTACCCCCTCAAGATAGCGTGTCTACCAGTTCCACCACCTGGGCAACAACCTTACTCAAGCTCGGGGAGTTCGTCTTCACTTGAAGACTCCCCGTTCTCGGTTTCGCTTTCTTCCATATCCACCGGGGCATCAGACGCCTCGGAAGATTCCTGGACCACCGGAATCCCGGCTTCTCCAGCAACTTCGGCACGCTCTTTGGCGAAAATGGCCAGCGAAAAACTCGTTACAAAAAACACAACCGCCAGCAAGGTGGTCATGCGAGTCAGGAAGCTACCGCTGCCCTGACTGCCAAATACTGTCTGTGAGGCTCCGCCGCCGAAGGCCGCGCCGGCATCGGCGCCCTTGCCCTGCTGGATCAGCACCAGACCCACCAGCGCCACCGCGATAACCACGTGCACAACGACAACCAGTGTTTCCAACCAATCCATAACGACTCTCGCGAACCTTTAACTTTCAGAACCTGCCGGCATTGCCTGGCAGATACTCACAAAATCTTTTGCTACCAACGATGCCCCGCCGATCAGACCGCCGTCTATATCCGGCTCGGCAAAAAGAGCGGCTGCATTATCCGCTTTTACACTGCCGCCGTAAAGCAGGGATATCTCTTCCGCTGGCGCACCCATGTCTTCCAGAACCTTGCGGATCGACCGATGCATCGCCTGCGCGTCATCCGAGGTGGCGGTCTTGCCAGTCCCTATCGCCCAAACTGGCTCGTAGGCAACCACAATCTTCCGCCAACCGTCTCCGGATACACCCGCCAGACCTTTGCGAACCTGAGCGGATACAATCTCTTCCGCCTGCCCGGCTTCACGCTCCGCGAGGGTTTCGCCTACACAAACAATGGCGCTCAGCCCCTGCGACATCAACTGGGCTACCTTGTCAGCAACCGTTGCGTCGGTTTCAGCGAACAACTGCCGGCGCTCAGAATGACCAACCAGCGCGTAGTGACATCCGCAGTCTTTCGCCATGACGGCTGACACCTCACCGGTGTAAGCCCCGGATTCCCAGCATGCGACGTTCTGCACACCAACCGAAACCCGATCACCCGCCAGAGACTTCACATCCCGGACATACAGGGCGGGAGGAATAATAACAGCCTCCACACCATTATCAAGAGATGACACCTCTGACCGGACATAGCCAACCAGGTTTTCCACCAGGTCTGTCGACCCGTTCATTTTCCAGTTTCCGGCTACGATCTTACGGCGCATAACAGCCCCCGAATTCAAGGGAGGGCGAACTATACAGCAGTCCACCCGACCAGACAACACTCCCGCCCTACAAACTCAGGCGCGGGAATTCTCGACAACCACCGCAAGCTCTTCTGCTACGCGGATGATTTCTGCGGCATTCTGACCTTCGGCCATCACCCGGATCAACGGCTCGGTGCCGGAAGCTCTCAGCAGAACGCGACCGGTATCCCCCAGGTCAGCCTCGGCCTTTCGCACGGCAGCGGCGACATCTTCCCGCCCCAGCGGATCAAAGCGCTGATCCACCCGTACATTGATCATCTTCTGGGGCAGCTTGCTCATACCCTGACGGAGCTCAGACAAGGCCTTGCCGGAACGGCGAACAGCCAGCAGCACCTGAAGCGCCGACACAATGCCGTCACCGGTGGACGTACAATCTCTTATCACCATGTGCCCAGAACCCTCGCCGCCAAGTAGCCAGCCATTCTGGAGAAGGCGCTCCATGACGTAGCGATCTCCTACCTTGGCCCTCTCAAATGCGATGCCTTGCTCCTTCAGCGCCAACTCAACCCCCAGATTGGTCATCAACGTACCAACCACGCCGCCGTGGAGGGTTCCCGCCGCATGCCGCTGAGAGGCGATAACATAGAGCAACTCGTCCCCATCGACCTCGGAACCGTCGCGATCCACCATCAGCACCCGGTCGCCATCACCGTCGAAGGCAATCCCGAGATCCGCCTTCCTGTCCAGAACCGCCTGCTTCAGGGCCTCCAGATGGGTAGATCCAACGTCCTTGTTAATATTGAGACCATCGGGATCAGCACCAATGACCGAGACCCTGGCGCCAAGTTCACGAAACACCTTGGGAGCAACATGGTAGGTAGCGCCGTGGGCGCAATCCAGCACTACATTCAGCCCCTCAAGAGTGAATTCGTTAGGCACCGTGCTTTTACAGAACTCCACGTAACGCCCCGGTGCATCATCCACGCGGAACGCCTTGCCCAGTTCCGCGGCATCGCACACCCTGATCGGCTCATCCATCCAGCGCTCAATTTCCGCTTCCAGGGCGTCATCGAGCTTGGTGCCGTTGGCGGAGAAAAACTTGATGCCATTGTCATGATGGGGATTATGGGAGGCACTGATAACAATACCCGCAGACGCGCGAAAAGTCCGGGTCAGGTAGGCGATAGCGGGCGTAGGCATCGGCCCCAGCAACTTGACGTCAACACCGGCGGCGGACAGACCCGCCTCCAGCGCGGATTCAAACATATACCCGGACAACCGCGTGTCTTTGCCGATCAGTACACTGTTCCGCTGTCCGGCCCGCTTGAATGCCTGTCCGGCAGCCCACCCGAGGTGCAACATGAACTCGGGGGTAATCGGGGCATCCCCTACACAGCCACGAATTCCATCCGTGCCAAAATATTTTCTGTCGGTCATCGACCAGCCTCCTTCATGGCCGTCACTACCCTGACGGCGTCCACGGTTTCCCGGACATCGTGGGCGCGGATAATGGATGCGCCCTTCATGGCGGATATTGTCGCGGCAGCAAGACTTGCCGGCAACCGTTCATTGACTTCGCGACCGGTAATATGGCCCAACATGCTTTTGCGGGACACCCCCACCAGCAAGGGATGCCCGAGAATATGAAGCTGCTCCAGAGAGTTCAGTAACTGCAGATTGTGCTCAAGCGTTTTCCCGAACCCGAAGCCGGGATCAAGAATAATGTTGTCTGGCCGCACTCCCGCCGCCTCTGCCACACGCATTCGCTCCGTCAGGAACGAGCTGACCTCCCGGCGCACATTACGGTACTCGGGGTTGTCCTGCATGGAATCAGGCTCACCCTGGATATGCATGATACAAACCGGAATACCCGCTGCGGCTGCCACTTCCGGCGCACCATCGCGCTGCAGTGCCCGTACATCGTTGATCAGCCCAGCACCCAGCTTGGCGGCTTCGGCCATGACTTCAGGGGCGGAGGTATCCACCGAGATGACGGCATCCAGCTCTCGGGCAATCGCCTCCACTACGGGGCAGACCCGGTCCAGCTCCTCGGCCACCGATACTTCGGCGGCACCGGGCCTCGTCGACTCTCCACCAACGTCGATAAAAGCCGCGCCATCCGCCACCATCTGACGGGCGCGGGCGAGCGCGGCATCCGGTCGATTAAAGCGCCCACCATCGGAGAAGGAATCCGGCGTAACGTTCAGAATACCCATGACGTGGCAGCGGGCCATGTCCAACACCCGGCCGGCGAAATTCATTTCCATAGGTCATCCTTTTCAAGCAGCACACAAAAACAAACGCCGCCCGAAAGGGGCGGCGCCGTCAGATAAAACAGACTGTTATCAGGTTAGCCGCCGTCAGTGTTCGCCGGCGGGGCGACCGACACCCGGCTGCTTCCCGTCATCCGAACCTTGCGACGCAGGCGCCGACTCGGGCTCGTCAGACGACACACCACCGGTCGGACCGCTGTCTCCCCAACCTTTCGGCGGACGAGGCTCCCGGCCTTCCATGATGTCGTCAATCTGATACCGGTCAATGGTTTCGTACTTCATCAACGCATCGGCCATCAGGTCCAGCTTGTCGCGGTTTTCAACCAGCAGCTGCTTCGCCTTCTCGTAGCACTCATCAATGATGTTACGGACTTCCTCATCAATGCGTTGCGCCGTTTCTGGCGAGTAAACCGTCTGAGCCTGGCCCGCAGAACGACCAAGGAACGGCTCTTCAGCGTCAGTATCATACTGCAGAGGCCCCAGCTTCTCGGACAGACCCCAACGGGTGACCATGTTCCGGGCCAGACTGGTGGCACGCTCGATGTCGTTGGAGGCACCGGTGGTCACGCCATCAAAGCCAAGGGTCAGTTCTTCGGCAATACGACCACCGAACAGGCTGCAAATAGAGCTGATCAGGAAGCGCTTGCTGTGGCTGTACTTGTCTTCCTCCGGCAGGAACATGGTCACGCCCAGGGCGCGACCACGGGGAATAATGCTCACCTTGTAGACCGGGTCGTGCTCCGGCATCAGACGCCCGACAATCGCATGTCCGGATTCATGGTAAGCCGTGTTCCGCTTTTCCTTTTCACTCATCACCATGGACTTGCGCTCGGCGCCCATCATGATTTTGTCCTTGGCGAGCTCAAACTCTTCCATCGATACCAGGCGCTGGTTACGGCGAGCAGCGAACAGGGCTGCCTCGTTCACCAGGTTAGCCAGATCGGCACCGGAGAATCCGGGGGTACCACGGGCAATCAGGATCGGTTCCACACCGTCCGCCAGCGGCACTTTTTTCATGTGTACCTTGAGGATCTGCTCACGGCCGATGATATCCGGCAGACCAACCACGACCTGACGGTCAAAGCGGCCCGGACGCAACAGCGCAGGGTCAAGCACATCCGGACGGTTGGTCGCGGCGATGACGATGACACCCTCATTGCCCTCAAAGCCGTCCATTTCAACCAGCAACTGGTTCAGGGTCTGCTCACGTTCATCGTGACCGCCGCCCATGCCGGCACCACGATGACGACCGACCGCATCGATCTCATCGATGAAGATAATGCAGGGGCTCTGCTTCTTGGCCTGCTCGAACATGTCACGGACACGGGACGCACCCACACCCACGAACATTTCAACAAAGTCGGAACCGGAGATGGAGAAGAACGGCACCTTGGCTTCACCGGCGATGGCCTTGGCCAGCAACGTCTTACCGGTACCCGGTTGACCGACCATCAGAACGCCCTTGGGAATGCTGCCGCCCAGGCGCTGGAACTTACTCGGATCCCGCAGGAAATCCACCAATTCCTTGACGTCTTCCTTGGCCTCATCAACACCGGCCACATCACCAAAGGTGGTCTTGATCTGATCCTCACTCATCAGCCGAGCCTTGCTCTTGCCGAACGACATGGGGCCTTTGCCACCACCACCGCCCTGCATCTGTCGCATGAAAAATACGAACAGCGCGATGATGATCAGAATGGGGAAGGCAGCGACCAGCAGTTGAGTCCAGAGGCTCTGGCGCTCAGGCTCCTTGCCGATGACTTCGACGCGATTTGCCAGCAGGTCATCCATAAGTTTGTTATCGGACACCTGGGGGCGGATAGTCTGAAACTGAGAGCCATCCCCACGGGTACCCTGAATCTGCAGACCATCAATGGTGACCTGACGGACCTGTCCGTCCTGTACCATTTCTACAAACTGCGAATAATTGACCTGTTGTCCGCTGGTGGTGGGAGTAAAGTTCTGAAACACCATCAGCAGTACGGCGGCTATAATTAGCCAGAGAACCAGATTTTTTGCCATATCGTTCAAGGATCGTCACCTGTGAATTGAAAGGTTGACCGTCTTCAGGGAAACCTTTTTGAACACCTTACACCAATTGTACGCCGCTCCACCACAATCGGCCCATCCGTATCGGCCACAGGGCCCACCGGATATGCGGACCAACGGGACTTCACAAATCAGCCCCTGAAGCCCTTGCAGACCTGATAGATCTCCCGGGATCTTGCCCTGGAGGAATCAGGCTTGCGACTTACAACCGTATTAAAAGTCTTCCGCATGTCAGCCAGCAGCGCATCAAAACCCTCGCCCTGAAACACCTTGGCCACAAACACACCCCCGGGGCGAAGCACCTGTTGAGCCATATCCAATGCCAGCTCAACCAGCCCCATGGCCCTGGGGATATCAACGGCAGCCATACCACTCATATTGGGCGCCATATCGGAAATTACAACGTCTGCCTTTCGATCTCCCAGAATTCCCAACAATTCTTCCAGCACCGAGTCCTCGGTAAAATCGCCCTGGACAAAGTCCACACCGGCGATCGGATTCATCGGTAAAATATCACTGGCCACGACAACACCCTTGTCCCCGACACGCTCCATTGCCACCTGTGACCAGCCTCCCGGGGCTGCGCCCAGGTCCACAACGACCTGACCGGGGCGGAACAACCGATCCTTGTCGTCCAGCTCAATCAGCTTATAGCTGGCACGGGAACGATAGCCATCTTCCTGGGACTTTTTGACCCAGACATCATCGAAATGTTCCTTGAGCCAGCGATCACTGGTTTTTGAACGGGCCAAAACAAACCTCCGAAATAAAACAGAAACAGACGCGCAACGGAACGTCGTGATACGTGGTAATGGCCATTTCTCCACCGTTCCAATCTGTTACAATCCGTCGATTATACGGTTTTGGCGGCCATTACGCCGCTGACGTTTTGTTAATTGCATCCATTAAGAGATTACATCATGAGTCTTTCACCGGAACAGCGCCGGGAGTACCGGGGCATCGCCCACAACCTGAAGCCCGTCATCATCGTCGGCGACAAAGGCCTGTCCGAAGGACTTCAGGAAGAGCTGGAGCGCGCCCTGAACGACCACGAGCTGATCAAGGTCAAGATCGCCAGCCCCGACCGGGAAGTACGCCAGGAAGCCATTTCCCAACTGTGCAGAGATTCCGGAGCCGAACTGGTCCAGACCATTGGCAAGATCGCGGTCATCATGCGCCGCGCCCAAAAGCCCAACCCCAAGCTGTCCAACCTGCTCCGCAATAAAAGCTGAGCACATGGAAGCAACAAAAAAGCCGGCAACGAACACTCGCTGCCGGCTTTTTCATGGATGGGGCCTCAGATGTGCTCCACATCCTCGATTTCATACTCCACAGTGCCAGACGGCACGCGAATGGCAACAATGTCACCCTCGCTCTTGCCAATCAGCGCCCGTGCAATCGGTGAGGAGATCGAGATCTTGCCAGCCTTGATATCGGCCTCGTCCTCGCCACAGATCTGATAAACCACCTGCTCGTTGGTATCGACATTCAGCAGGTGTACCGTAACGCCGAAGATTACCTTACCGGTATTCTCGATGGTGTGGACGTCAATCACCTGGGCCGCGGACAACTTGCCCTCAATCTCCTGGATCCGGCCCTCGATAAAACTCTGCTGCTCCCGGGCAGCGTGGTATTCCGCGTTTTCCTTCAGATCGCCATGCTCACGGGCATCGGAGATGGCGGCGATCACCCTCGGGCGATCTTTGGACTTCAGCTTTTGAAGCTCCTCGCGGAGGCGGGTTTCACCCGCCTTTGTCATGGGTACTCTGTCAGCCATAGTCTTACTTTCCTGCGTGTAGATCCTGAAGGCGACGAACGGTGCGCTCGGGGCCAAACTTGATGGCCCGACAGAAGGCTTCGCCACCCGCCAGAGTCGTTGTATAGGTTACCTTGGACTGCAAGGCGGACTGGCGAATCTGCGCCGAGTCGGAAATGGCCTTGCGCCCTTCGGTGGTGTTAATAATCAATTGAACCTGGCCGTTCTTGATGGCATCCACAATATGCGGACGGCCTTCGCGGACCTTATTCACTCGCTCAACCTTGATACCCGCCTCTTTCAGGGCTTTCGCGGTACCGGTGGTGGCGATCAGCTTGAAGCCGGCATCCACAAGATCCTGTGCAACCTCGGCAGCTCCGGGCTTGTCCACATCGCGTACGGACATGAAGGCCGTACCCCGATCCGGCAGACGCTCCCCAATCGCCAGCGCAGCCTTGGCGAACGCTTCGTCAAAGCTGTCACCGATCCCCATCACCTCACCGGTCGATTTCATTTCCGGGCCGAGGATCGGGTCCACCGCCGGGAATTTGTTGAACGGGAACACGGACTCCTTCACAGCGTAATAGGTCGGCACAATCTCCTGGGTGAAGCCAAGTTCCGCCAGGGATTTACCAGCCATGACCCGCGCTGCCACTTTCGCCAATGACACACCAATGGCCTTGGACACGAACGGCACGGTGCGGGACGCCCGCGGGTTGACTTCGATCACGTAGATCTTGCCGTCCTGCCAGGCCAGCTGGACGTTCATCAGACCCACAACATCAAGCTCAATTGCCATCTTGCGGACGGCTTCGCGCATTTCGTCCTGCACGTCTTTTGGCAAGGTGTACGGCGGCAACGAACAAGCGGAATCACCGGAGTGAACCCCGGCCTGCTCAATGTGCTGCATGATACCGCCAATCACCACGTCCTTGCCGTCGGAGATGGCATCAATATCCACCTCAATGGCGGCGTTCAGGAAGTGATCCAGCAGTACCGGGCTGTCATTGGAAACCAGAACCGCGTTGCGCATGTAGCGAACCAGCTCGTCCTCGTCATAAACAATTTCCATCGCCCGGCCGCCCAACACGTAGGACGGACGCACCACCAGCGGATAGCCGATTTCACGGGCCGCCAGGATACCTTCCTCGTGGCTGCGCACCGTGGCGTTCTCGGGCTGCAGCAGCCCAAGCCGACCAATCATTTGCTGGAAGCGCTCACGGTCTTCGGCACGGTCGATGGCATCCGGGCTGGTGCCGATGATCGGTACGCCGGCCGCTTCCAGACCACGGGCCAGTTTGAGTGGCGTCTGGCCACCGTACTGAACGATCACACCCTTGGGCTTTTCGACGTTGATGATTTCCAACACGTCTTCCAGAGTAATCGGCTCGAAGTACAGACGATCAGATGTATCGTAATCCGTGGATACCGTCTCCGGGTTACAGTTGATCATGATGGTTTCATAACCATCTTCACGCATGGCCAGGGCGGCGTGAACGCAACAGTAGTCAAACTCGATGCCCTGACCAATCCGATTCGGACCACCACCAATGACCACAATTTTATCGCGATCAGAGGCGTCCGCTTCGCACTCTTCCTCATAGGTGGAGTACATATACGCGGTGTCCGAGGCGAACTCGGCGGCACAGGTATCAACCCGCTTGTAGACCGGGCGGATATTGAGGTCGTGGCGCAGCTTGCGCAGGCTGACCTCGGAAATGCCCAGCAACTTGGCCAGGCGGGCATCGGAGAAGCCCTTGCGCTTGAGACGCAACAGGGTATCGCGGTCGATATCGGCCTTGCCGGCGGATTTCAACGCCTGCTCTTCGCGGATCAGGTCTTCAATCTGTACCAGGTACCAGGGGTCGACGTGGGTATTGTTGAATACGTCCTCGACCGTCATACCGCACCGGAAAGCGTCGCCGATGTACCAGAGACGCTCCGCGCCAGGTACATTCAGCTCCTGCGTCAGGGTTTCCTGCCCGTCGGTCGTCGCGCAATCCACTTTCTCCTCAAAGCCTTCGGAGCCCACTTCCAGCCCTCGCATGGCTTTCTGCAGGGACTCCTGGAAAGTGCGGCCAATGGCCATGACCTCGCCCACGGACTTCATCTGGGTGGTCAGACGGGCATCGGCCTGGGGGAACTTCTCGAAGGTGAACCGCGGAATCTTGGTGACCACGTAGTCGATGCTGGGCTCGAACGACGCCGGGGTGACGCCACCGGTGATTTCGTTGCGCAGCTCGTCCAGGGTATAACCAATGGCCAGCTTGGCCGCGACCTTGGCAATCGGGAAGCCGGTGGCTTTCGAGGCCAGGGCGGACGAACGGGACACCCGCGGATTCATCTCGATCACCACCATGCGGCCGGTATCCGGGTTGATACCGAACTGCACGTTGGACCCACCGGTTTCCACACCGATTTCACGCAGCACCGCCAGCGAGGCGTTCCGCATGATCTGGTATTCCTTGTCGGTCAGGGTCTGGGCCGGGGCCACGGTGATGGAGTCGCCGGTGTGCACGCCCATGGCGTCAAAGTTCTCGATGGCGCAGACGATGATGCAGTTGTCGTTCTTATCGCGGACAACTTCCATCTCGTACTCTTTCCAGCCGATCAGCGATTCGTCGATCAGCAGCTCGTTGGTCGGGGACAGATCCAGGCCACGGGTACAGATTTCCTCGAACTCATCGCGGTTGTAGGCGATGCCGCCGCCGGAACCACCCATGGTGAAGGACGGACGGATAATGCAGGGGAAGCCGATGTCGTCAGCCACCTCCCAGGCTTCCGCCATGGAATGGGCGATGGTGGCGCGCGGGCACTCCAGACCGATCTTCTTCATGGCCTTGTCGAAGCGGTCGCGGTCTTCGGCCTTGTCGATGGTATCGGCATTGGCGCCGATCATCTCTACGCCGTGCTTTTCCAGTACGCCGTGCTTCTCCAGATCCAGCGCACAGTTCAGTGCGGTCTGACCACCCATGGTGGGCAGCAGTGCATCCGGGTTTTCTTTCTCGATGATTTTTTCGACGGTCTTCCAGGTAATCGGCTCGATGTAGGTGGCATCGGCCATCACCGGGTCGGTCATGATGGTTGCCGGGTTGGAGTTAACCAGGATGACCCGGTAACCCTCTTCCCTCAGGGCCTTACAGGCCTGGGCTCCGGAGTAGTCAAACTCGCACGCCTGACCGATCACGATGGGGCCGGCGCCCAGGATCAGAATACTTTTAATGTCGGTACGTTTTGGCATCTCTTGGTAAACCTGTCAGCAACTTAAAATTTCTTGCATCGCAATGTGCGGCGCCCGTTTCACTCAGGAAGCGTCAACCGGGAACAAACCCGGAAGCTTATCGGGCTTCCATCAACCGGATAAATTCATCAAACAGCGGCGCCACGTCATGGGGGCCAGGGCTGGCTTCCGGGTGCCCCTGGAAGCTGAAGGCCGGCTTGTCGGTGCGGCGAATACCCTGCAGGGAGTCGTCAAACAGGGATTTATGGGTCGCCTCCAGGTTATCCGGCAGGCTGGCCTCATCCACTGCGAACCCGTGGTTCTGGCTGGTGATCATCACCGTGCCATCTTTCAGGTTCTGGACCGGGTGGTTGGCACCGTGGTGGCCATGCCCCATCTTGATGGACTTGGCACCGCTGGCCAGGGCCAGCAACTGGTGGCCAAGGCAGATACCGAAGACCGGAATCTCGGTTTCCAGCACGTCGCGAATGGCGGTGATGGCGTAATCGCAGGGCTCGGGATCACCGGGGCCGTTGGACAGGAAGATGCCGTCCGGATTCATCGCCAGCACTTCGGAGGCCGGGGTCTGCGCCGGTACCACGGTGATGTCGCAGCCGCGAGCCGCCAGCATGCGCAGGATGTTCAGTTTGACGCCATAGTCCCATGCCACCACTTTGAAGCGGGATTCGGTGCGCTCACCGTAACCTTCTCCCAGGGTCCATTCGCTCTGACTCCAGGTCCAGGTTTTGCCGGAGGTGACTTCTTTCGCCAGGTCCATGCCTTTCAGACCCGGGAAGGCGTTGGCCAGCTCCAGCGCCCGATCGGCGGTCGCACCTTCACCGGCTACTACCGCGCCGTTCTGGGAGCCCTTGTCGCGGAGAATCCGGGTCAGACGGCGGGTGTCGATGTCTGCAATGCCCACGATGTTGTTTGTTCGCAGGTACTCGTCGAGGCTGCCGGTGCTGCGCCAGTTGCTCGCGATCAGGGGAAGATCGCGGATGATCAGGCCCGCGGCCTGGACGCGGCCTGACTCTACGTCTTCTTCGTTCACACCGGTGTTGCCGATGTGCGGGTAGGTCAGTGTGACAATCTGGCGAGAATAGGACGGATCGGTCAGGATTTCCTGGTAACCGGTCATGGCGGTGTTGAACACCACTTCGCCGCTGGTTTCTCCCTCAGCGCCAATGGCGGTGCCGTAAAACAGGCTTCCGTCTGCGAGTGCAAGGATTGCAGGTGTGCTCAAGGCTTGTATCCTCATCGAGTGGCGTATAAGTTCGTCACGAACAGGAACGCAAGCGCAAATTCAGGTCGCAAAAAAGCGAGAGGGAGTCTCAACTCCGTCCCGCCTTTTTGTTTCCCCGGGAACGTTTTCGGTTCCCTGACATTTTCAAAGCTACGCTTGGTGCAGTTAAACCGCCTTATTGTAAAAAATATGGCGCTTTATGTCCATCTGAAATCTACCTCCTGACGGAAAGCGCTGGAGCAAGGCGCTGAGTCCGGCAGGCGCTTGGAGTTCTGTTTTCCGGGAACCGCTACGAGCTCATCCATGAGCGCTTCTCTCAGGCCATCCATGGCCTTCGAAATTCCCGGAAAACAGAACTCCAATCCCCTACCTACGAGTTGACGTAGATCGAATTAGCCCACGTAGGTCGGATTAGAGGCGCCAGCCTCGTAATCCGACAACCCAACCCTCACTTCAACCCCAAAACATCCTGCATATCATAAAGCCCCGCCGGCTTGCCCTGCAGCCATAACGCCGCCCGCATGGCACCCTTGGCAAAGGTCATCCGGCTGCTGGCCTTGTGGGTCACCTCGATGCGCTCGCCTTCGGTGGCAAACAGGACAGTATGATCACCGACCACATCGCCGGCGCGGATGGTTTCGAAACCGATTTCCTTGCGGGTGCGCTCGCCGGTGAAGCCTTCGCGGCCATACACCGCGCATTCCTTCAGGTCGCGGCCAAGGGCATCGGCAACCACTTCGCCCATACGCAGCGCCGTGCCTGACGGGGCGTCTTTCTTGTGGCGGTGGTGGGCTTCTATGATTTCCACGTCGTAGTCGTCACCCAATGCTGCCGCGGCGGTGCGCAGCAGGTTGAGGGCCACGTTGACACCAACGCTCATGTTGGGCGCAAACACCACGGGGGTGGACTCGGCAACCACGGCCAGCTGCTCTTTTTCGGCGTCGGTCATACCGGTGGTGCCGATCACGATCATCTTGCCGTTGGCTTTGCAGAACTCAGCATTTTCCAGGGTCAGGTCCGGGAAGGTAAAGTCGATGAGCACATCAAAGTCGTCCTTCACTTCCGTCAGACTGCCAGCCAGGGTCACGCCGGTTTTGCCAATGCCACTCAGCTCTCCGGCATCCGCACCGATCAGCGAGCTGCTCGGCTCGACGACGGCTGCGCCGAGCTCCAGACCTTCGGTGCCCTCAACGGCTTCGATCAGAACCTTGCCCATGCGCCCGGCGGCGCCGATGATTGCTACCCTCATGTCATCTGTCCTCAGAATTTCATTTCGTCAAAGAAACTTTTCACACCCTCAAACCAGGAGGTTTTCTTCGGAGCATGATGAGTGCCGTTGGTGCCGTCCAGTGTTTGCTGGAACTCTTCCAGCAGCTCTTGCTGACGCTTGGTCAGATTGACCGGGGTTTCCACGATTGCGCGGCAGAGTAAATCACCTGCCGGACCGCCACGAACCGGGCTGACACCCTTGTTGCGCAGACGGAAAAGTTTTCCGGTCTGGGTTTCCGGCGGAATCTTGAGCTTCACGCGGCCATCCAGCGTCGGCACTTCCAGCTCTCCACCGAGGGTAGCATCCACGATGCTGATGGGCACTTCGCAATACAGGTTACGGCCATCACGGGTGAAGATGGAGTGCTCGCGAACGGCAATTTGCACATACAGGTCGCCAGGGGGGCCACCATCAACGCCCATCTCTCCTTCGCCGGAGAGGCGGATGCGGTCGCCGGTGTCCACACCGGGCGGAACCTTGACGGAAAGAGTCTTTTCTTCCTGCACCCTGCCCTGACCATGACAGGCCTTACAGGGGTTCTTGATGACCTGGCCCGAACCACGACAAGTGGGACATGCCTGCTGCACAGTGAAGAATCCCTGCTGCATGCGAACCTGCCCCATACCGTTACAGGTACCACAAGCTTCCGGGCGGGAACCTTTTTCCGCACCGCTGCCATCGCAGGTATCGCACTCTCTGTGACCCGGGATGCGGATCTGGACGGTCTTACCTTTGACCGCTTCTTCCAGGTCCAGCTCCAGGGTGTAACGAAGGTCGGAGCCACGGGTATTGCGGCCACGACCGCCGCCACCGAAGATATCCCCGAATACGTCACCGAAGATATCGGAGAAGCTGGCGCCGCCGCCTCCGAATCCACCGCCGGCCTGGCCATCAACGCCAGCGTGACCGAACTGGTCATAGGCAGCCCGTTTGGATTGGTCCGCCAGTATTTCGTAGGCTTCGCTGGCCTCTTTGAACTTGTTCTCGGCGTCAGTGTCATCCGGGTTACGGTCGGGGTGATACTTCATTGCGAGCTTGCGGTAAGCCCGCTTGACTTCCTTCTCGTCCGCATCCCGGGAGATCCCGAGAATTTCGTAATAATCGCGCTTGGCCATGCTTTAAAACCCTGTTTTTAAAACGCGGAAAACGCGGGAGAAACCCCGCGTTTTCCAACTGCCTGATGTACGTCAGAATTTACCGCTTGTCGTCGTCTTTGACTTCTTCGAACTCAGCGTCGACTGCGTCGTCAGAAGACTGGGCCTGGGCACTTTCTTCCCCGCCAGCCTGCTGCGCCTGATCAGCCTGATCTGCGTACATTTTCTGAGCCAGCTCGGAAGACACTTCCGTCAGCTTCTGGGTCTTGGCCTCAATGTCCTCTTTGTCGGAACCGGCCAGTGCTTCTTCCAGCTCCTTGATAGAGGCCTCAATGGACTCTTTTTCACTGTCGCTGACCTTGTCACCGGCATCGGTCAGGGTCTTGCGAACAGCGTGCACCATCGCGTCACCCTGGTTACGGACCTGCACCAGTTCTTCGAACTTGCGATCTTCCTCGGCGTTGGCCTCGGCATCGCGCACCATCTTCTCGATTTCGTCATCGTTCAGACCGGAAGAGGCCTTGATCACGATGGACTGCTCCTTACCGGTCGCCTTGTCCTTCGCGGACACGTTCAGGATGCCGTTGGCATCGATATCGAAGGTCACTTCGATCTGCGGTACACCGCGCGGCGCCGGCGGAATGTCGGCCAGGTCGAAACGACCCAGGGACTTGTTCTGCTGCGCCTGCTTGCGCTCACCCTGCACCACGTGGATGGTCACCGCAGTCTGGTTGTCATCCGCAGTGGAGAAGGTCTGCGACTTCTTGGTCGGGATGGTGGTGTTCTTGTCGATCAGCGGCGTAGCCACACCGCCCATGGTTTCGATACCCAGGGTCAGCGGAGTCACGTCCAGCAGCAGAACGTCTTTTACATCGCCGGAGAGTACGGCGGCCTGGATAGCGGCACCCATGGCCACGGCTTCATCCGGGTTAACGTCCTTGCGGGCTTCCTTACCGAAGAAGTTCTTCACCTTCTCCTGAACCATCGGCATGCGGGTCTGACCGCCAACCAGGATCACCTCGTCGATTTCGCCAACCTTGACACCGGAATCGTCCAGCGCGGTGCGACACGGCGCGAGACTGCGCTCGATCAGCTCTTCCACCAGGGATTCCAGCTTGGCACGGGTAACTTTCACGTTCATGTGCTTGGGACCGCTGGCATCCGCCGTTACGTACGGCAGGTTGACGTCGGTCTGCTGGCTGCTGGACAGCTCGATCTTGGCCTTCTCGGCGGCCTCTTTCAGGCGCTGCATGGCCAGCGAGTCGCCGCGCAGGTCGATACCGCTGTCTTTCTTGAACTGATCGGCCAGGTATTCGATCAACTTCATGTCGAAGTCTTCACCACCCAGGAAGGTGTCACCGTTGGTAGCCAGCACTTCGAACTGGTGCTCACCATCCACGTCGGCAATCTCGATGATGGAAATATCGAAGGTACCACCACCCAGGTCGTACACAGCCACGGTACGGTCACCGCTCTTCTTGTCCAGGCCATAGGCCAGGGCCGCAGCGGTCGGCTCGTTGATGATCCGCTTCACGTCCAGACCGGCGATTTTGCCGGCGTCCTTGGTGGCCTGACGCTGACTGTCGTTGAAGTAGGCCGGTACGGTGATAACCGCTTCGGTCACTTTCTCGCCCAGGTAGTCCTCGGCGGTCTTCTTCATCTTCTTGATGACTTCCGCAGATACCTGCGGCGGAGCCATCTTTTCACCCTTCACTTCCACCCAGGCATCGCCGTTGTCAGCCTTGGTGATCTTGTAGGGCACCATCTTGATATCTTTCTGAACCACATCGTCTTCAAAACGACGGCCGATCAGGCGCTTGATGGCGTACAGGGTGTTGTTCGGGTTGGTGACCGCCTGACGCTTGGCAGACTGACCTACCAGGGTCTCACCGTCTTCGGTGTACGCGATGATCGACGGGGTGGTGCGATCACCCTCGGCGTTCTCGATAACCTTGACCTTGTCGCCATCCATGATGGCAACACAGGAGTTCGTGGTTCCCAGGTCGATACCAATAATCTTGCTCATTGATTCACTCCAATTCGTTTGTTCAATCCGGTTGCGACATCGCCAATCCGATGCCTGACAAAACTGTTTCGGGCGTCAGCCCCGATCATGCTTTTCGGCGCCGCCTGTTTACTGCCTATATTGGCGCCTTAATTCACTTTTCAAGCCTGTTCATCGATTTTTGGTGCATCCTCGGCCTTGGCCACGACCACCATTGCGGGCCGAACCAGGCGTTCGTTCAGGGTGTACCCCTTTTGCACAACCGCAACGACGCTGTTCGGCTCGGCGTCTGGCGCCGGCACCATGGACATGGCTTCATGCAGTTGCGGGTCGAACGGCTCGCCGACCGGGTTGACCTGCTCCACATTGAATTTTCCGAGGCTATTCATGAACAGGTTCAGGGTCATTTCCACGCCTTCGCGGATAGACGCCACCAACTCACCGGAGGCCTCCTGACCTTCCGTGCTCTCAACCGCCTTTTCCAGGCTGTCTGCGACCGGGAGCAGTTCCTTCACGAACTTTTCCAGCGCAAACTTGTGGGCTTTCTCCACATCCAGCTCGGCACGACGACGAACGTTCTGCATTTCAGCCTGGGCCCGCAGCGCCTGCTCTTGATACTCCTGAACCTGAGCCTGCAGGGCTTCGGTTTCAGAGGGCTCGCCGGCTGAATCACTTTCAGCGTCTTCCGCTGCCTCGGCCTCGGCAGCTTTCAGCTCTTCCTCAACCTGCTCGTTACGATTCTCGTCAGCACTCATGGCTACTCCTGGTCATTCATCCGCGACCGCAAACACGGCCGGTTATACATGTCATCCGGCCACGTCGGGCCGGTTTAAAGAGGGTTGCGAACGAATATGGGGCCCCTTGCGCCGGTTTCAACCTTAACGAATGTATTTATGCGCAATTTCACACCCGTGAATTTGCAAACAGGTAAAACCCTGTATATATTCACAGTCACTGTATGTAACCACAGTATTTTTTCAGAGCGGAGGTCACCAGCATGCTCACACAGCTCACCGTTTCCAATTACGCCATTGCTGAAAGGGTCGAACTTCAGTTCAGCAAGGGCATGACCGCGCTGACCGGGGAAACCGGCGCCGGCAAGTCCATTGTACTGGACGCCCTGGGACTGGCCATGGGCGGGCGCGCCGATGCCGGCGCCGTGCGCCATGGTGCCAAGCGAGCCGACATCACCGCCTCCTTCGATGTGTCCCGTATCGACGAGGCCCGGAACTGGCTGGAGCACCACGAGCTGGACGACGAACATGACTGCATCCTGCGCCGGGTAATCAGCAAGGATGGCCGCTCACGGGCTTACATCAATGGTCAGCCCTGCCCCCTGGCGCACCTGAAAGACCTGGGCAGCCTGCTGATGGACATTCACAGCCAGCACCAGCACCAGTCCCTGCTTCGCAAGGAAACCCATCGCAAACTGCTGGATGAATACGCCGGCGTGGAAACCCTCGCTGCCGACACCCGCGATGCCTGGAAGATCTGGAGCAAGACCCGTCAGCGCCTGAACGAACGCCAGCAAAACGCCGACGAGGCCGAAGCCCGGCTGCAACTGCTCCGTTATCAGGTGGAGGAACTGGACCGCATGGCGCTGGAAGAAGGCGAGCAGGCAAGCCTGGAACAGGAACAGGAACAGCTGAGTCACGCCGACACTGTGCTCCAGAACAGCCAGCAAGCCGCCCTGCTCTGCACGGAAGAAGACAACAGCGCCGCAGACCTGGTTCGCCAGGCGCTGCAGCAACTGGAACACCTGCCCACCGAAGTGCCTGCGCTGGCGGACACCATCCAGATGCTGAACGAGGCACAGATCCAGATCAGCGAAGCTGGAGACAACCTGCGCCGCTTTGTCGAGGATTACGAGGCCGACCCCGCACGGCTGACCGAGGTGGAAGAGCGCCTGAGCGCCATCTACCAGATGGCCAGAAAGCACCGCATCACACCGGAAGAACTTCCGGAACTGCACCAGCGCCTGAGCGCCGAACTGGCCTCCCTGGATGACGGGGAAGGCAGCGTTGAGCAGCTGCAAGCCGAACTGGAAACCCAGCGCAATCGTTTCGACGAACTGGCCGGCCAGCTATCGGAGGCCCGCCAGCAGGCGGCCGCCAACCTCGACCAGAGGATCGCCGAGGAACTGGCACAACTGAGCATGCCGGCAGTGCAGTTTGTCACCCACCTGAATCGTGCCGGCGGCGGCGAGCCTGCCCCCCACGGACTCGAAGACGTGGAGTTCCTGGTCAGCGCCAACCCGGGCCAACCGGCACGCCCGCTGGCCAAAGTCGCCTCCGGCGGCGAACTGTCACGCATCAGCCTGGCCATTCAGGTGGTGGTCGCACAAACCTCAACCACACCTACCCTGGTCTTTGATGAAGTGGATGTTGGTATCGGCGGCGGCACGGCGGAAGTGGTCGGGCGGTTGCTGAGAACCCTGGGCAACGATGGCCAGGTCATGTGCGTAACCCATTTGCCACAGGTTGCAGCCCAATGCCATCAGCACCTGTTCGTCAGCAAGTTTACCGAACAGGACGCGACCTTCTCGAAAATTGAAACACTGGACGATCACGGACGGATCAGCGAAGTGGCAAGAATGCTTGGCGGTGTCGACATGACCGAGCACACCATTGCCCATGCCAAAGAGATGTTCACCAAGGGACAGGCAACCCATCACTGAGCGACAGAGCACATTCCCCTCTCGACCCTGAGAGCTGTTAGGGCGGGTTAACACCCGCCCCTTTTTTTATTCGGTCATTACTCTTACGGAAAGAAAGTTACTTACCAATAGGTTTAACGTAGAGAATCAGGCTGTGATCTATGATCTCATAGCCATGCTCTTCGGCAATTTTCTTCTGGCGTTCTTCGATAATGGGATCGCAGAACTCAATGACCTCACCGGTTTGCGTACAAACCATGTGGTCGTGGTGATCATCACCAGCCATTTCGAACACTGCGTGCCCGCCTTCAAAGTTGTGGCGAAGCACCAGTCCGGCGGCCTCAAACTGGGTCAGAACCCGGTAAACGGTCGCCAGGCCCACGTCATCCCCTTGCTCCAGAAGCTTCTTGTACACATCCTCTGCGCTGAGGTGGTGTTCCTCGGAGTTTTCCAGAATGTTGAAAATCTTTACTCTCGGCAGAGTAACTTTCAGACCGACTTTTCGTAATTCGGCGTTTTCAGATGACATGTTACTATTCACTCGTTGGTGTGCCCCACGGCTTCCGGTATGATGAAGCCGCATTTATACGGTTAGACCGTGTCACACCTGCCCTTGGCAGGCGATTTCAAGATAGAGGATTTCCCCCGGCGATGCAAAAGCTCACAGCTCTCATTCTCACTCTCATCCTGTCTGGTTGTGCTTTTCCTGGCGTTTACAAGATCAACGTCCAGCAAGGCAATATCCTGACCGACGAGGAGCTGACATCACTGACTGAAGGCATGTCCCGCAGCCAGGTGCAATCTGTCCTGGGCAATCCCCTGATGGTCAACCCGGTTGACCCCTCCCGGGAGTACTACATCTACACTTTCCAGCGCCGGGGTGGTGACATCGAAGAACAACGCGTCATCGTCTATTACGACAATGACCAGTACACCCACTACGAAGCACAGCTACTGGAAGAAACACCGGCCTACTAAGGCCGTTCAGGATTTCTTCTTCGCCCGATTAAGCCGGGCCTGCTTGGGATCGATCTTCAGCGGCCGGTACAGCTCAACCCGGTCGCCCTCCCGCAGTTCATGCGCGGCGGGTGACTTGATGGCCTTACCAAAGATCCCCATGTCATTGCTTTCAGGATCAACCTCAGGAAAGACCGTCACGATGCCTGACTGTTTGACAGCTTCCAGCGCGGTGGTTCCATCCGGCACCTCCAGGCTGATGATCTCCTGCTTGTCCGGGCGGGCGTAGGCGACTTCCACACGAATCATTCCACCACTCCTGCGTAGACCATATCCGCACGCCGGCAGAACGCATCCACCATGGTGTTGGCGGCCTGACTGAACACCGGGCCAAACGTCATACGGGACAGCGACCCGGAGAATTCAAACTCCAGCGTCAGAATCACCTTGCAGGCATTGTCATCCAACGCCCTGAAATTCCAGCGACCGGTGAGATCACGAAACGGTCCATCCACCAGGCTCATTTCGATGGTGTCCGGATGGAACAGCTGGTTACGGGTGGTCAGACGCTGGCGAATACCACCCTTGGCTACATCCAGGGAGGCGGTAACCTGCTCTTCGTCCCGGTCATGGATCTCCGCACCGGCACACCAGGGCAGAAACTCGGGGTAACGGGCAATGTCGTTGACCAGATGGAACATGCGCTCGGCGGAGTGCATGACCAGGGCTGTCTTGTCGATCTGATGAGGCATTGGAACCGGTTGTCCTGCTATCAAACATGCTTTGAAATCGCTGCCCCGGACGCTGTCACGCGGCAGCCGTATTCAGACGCTATGATAAAGGATATTGTCCTGTTTTGGGGCTTTTTCGGGGAACTGATCCCCCCCGGCATCGTCGTCATGCCTGGCGGGGCGCGCCTCACCGCTGTTGGAGGCCGGCTGCGCAGGCTCACTCTCCTGCGGGGCGTCAGCTTGCTGGCTCTTGGTGTCCGGCGCTTTGCCAGGGGTGGCAACCACGGGACTGAGCTGACGGCACCACCTTGTTTTCTCACCGCTGTCACACAGGTTGTCCAGCGAGAACAGCGTGTAGGAGATCCCGATAAACGCCACCACAACCGGCAACACCAGGCGCATCACCCAGTACCAGATACGACTGAACAGCCAGGGCGTCTTCCCCAGAATGCGGAACGACAGCGAACGGGTCAGGCACCACCCGGTGAACAACGCGATCAGGATTGCCACCAACGGAATCAGCAGCCCGCCAGTGATCAGCTCCAGCCAGCGAAACAGCGTTCCCCCCGCAAGCTGAACGTCGCCCCAGATGTTGAAAGACAGCAACGTGCCCAGGCCGGCAAACCACACCAGCGCCCCCATGATAAAGGCCGACCAGCCCCGGGGCGAGCCAGTCCACTCCCGGAACCAGCCAATCACCGGCTCCAGCAACGCCAGAGAGGTCGTCCACACCACCAGCACCACCAGCAGGAACGCCGCCGCAATAATAAACTGGCTCCCCGGTAGCGGAGCCAGTGCAACCGGCAGGGAAACAAATAACAGGCTGAAACCGCGCTCGCCATCAAAGCTGCTACCCGCCGTCGCCGTTGCGAAAATCAGCACACCGGCCAGAATGGCGATCAAGGTATCCATCAACACCACCGCCAGCACCGAGCGTTTCAACCTGACCCCGACCGGAGTGTAGGCGCCGAAGATGGACCACACACCCATACCCAGTCCGAGTGTAAAAAAAGCATGGAACAGCGCCGCCTTGAAACTGCCGAAACCCACGTCTTCCGGCCGGAACTCGAGAATCGTGGTCACCGCTCCATCCAGGCGGTCATGCCACCCGGCCAGGGCAAACAGCGCCAGCAATAACAGCAGGGAAGCCGGCACCAGCGCCCGGAAAACACGCTCCAGGCCTTTGACCACACCCTGGATGGACACCCAGACAACCAGCACAAGAAAGAACAGGTGCCACGCCATGAACATCCTGTAGTCGCGGGTATCCGATACCAGGTCCGCCAGCACAGCGGTCGCTTTCGCCTGCCCCGCACCATTGAACACCCCGAGCGCGCCAAAAAACACATAGGCCAGTGCAATGGAGCCAAACACCGCGGTATAGGAAAGCACCAGGAAGGCCGCGATAATGCTGAGGCGTCCGGCATACATCCACCAGCGCGAGCAGCGCGCACTGCGTATGTAGCCGTCCAACGCCAGCACAATACCGTGCCGGGAGTGGCGCCCCATGGCGGATTCGGTCACCATCAGCGGCAGCGTCACCAATAACAGGCAGGCAAGGTACAGCAGGATGAACAGCCCGCCGCCATGCTGGCCCGCCAGGTACGGGAACTGCCACAGGTTGGCAAGCCCCACGGTGGCGCCGACTGCGGCCCAGAAAAACGTCGATTGACGGGTCCAGGACCCGATGGGAGTCTCGTATGGTGCAGACATTCAGCATTCCGACAGAGTTGAACCGTCCATTGTAGCGGATGAATCCGCCTTGCTACGACCACCGACCGGGTCTATCACGCTGATTTCGTGACCGGTCTGGCACTCCTGGGCTACAATGCGCGCTTTCCCGGCGTGTATTATTCCCGGCAAATTCTTTATCCGAACCCGGATTATCGATTCATGAGCAAAAAGAAAACCGGACCCCAGAGCAGTACCATTGCTCTGAACAAGAAGGCAAAACACGAATATCACATCGAAGAGCGCTTCGAGGCAGGCCTTGCCCTCCTGGGCTGGGAAGTGAAATCCCTGCGTGCCGGCAAGGCACAGCTGACGGACGCCTACGTGCTGCTCAAGAATGGCGAGGCGTGGCTGCTGGGCTCGCACTTTACCCCGCTGATTACCGCGTCCACCCACGTCATTGCGGACCCTACGCGTACGCGTAAGCTACTGCTGCACGCCAAGGAAATCGCCAAGATTGTTGGCAAGGTCAACCAGAGCGGCTACACCTGCATTCCCCTGGCCCTGTACTGGAAACAGAACAAGGTGAAATGCGAAATCGCCCTGGTGAAAGGCAAGAAGCTGTTCGACAAGCGCGCCACCGAGAAAGAACGCGACTGGAACCGCCAGAAGCAGCGCATTTTGCGCGACGCCAACATCTGACTCCGGATGCGGCAAATCTGTGTCGCATCTGCACTCACTTTTACCTTTCACCCGATCGGCCTATACTCTTGGGTCCAATCGCCGATATGCCACAGGTCCGTGGCGAAGTTGTCCGTTCGGCAAATGGATTGCATCCTGAACGGAGGCCTCATGTCCCAGAGTAAAACCGCCATGTCAGCCGTGGACAAATCCTGGCTGCGCATGGACAGTCCCGCAAACCCGATGATGATTTCAACGGTCCTGATCTTTGATCAGCCGATCTCCCTCAAGCGCCTGAAACGCACCCTGCACGAACGCTTCCTGTGTTTTCGTCGCTTTCGCCAGCGCGTCGTCCAGGAGGGGGAGCGGGTGTACTGGCAAGACGACCCGCTGTTCGACATCGACAACCACATTCATCGCATCGCCCTGCCCGGCGACGGCAACCAGGACGAACTACAGTCACTGACCAGTGATCTGGCCAGCACAGCCATGGATCACCGGCGACCACTCTGGCATATCCACTACATTGACGGTTACGAGGGCGGCTGCGCCCTGATCGTCCGCATTCACCACTGCATTGCCGATGGCATTTCGCTGGTGCGTGTCTTGTTATCCCTGACCGACAACACACCGGAAGCCAAACTGAGCCGGATCGCTACCACTCATCCATCGACGGACGACTCAGTGGAGAGCAGCCTGCGGCGCTTCAGCCACCGCGTGCTGGACAGTGGCCAGACCGCCCTGGAACAGGGCAGGCTCTTCCTGCACTCCATGCGGAAGGAGCCGGGTTACCCCGTCAAGATGGCCACGACAGCGGGCAACATTGCCATGGACCTGGTCAAACTGGGGTTCGCCCGGTTCGAACCCAAGACCGGCTTACGCTCGCCCCTGAGTGGCCGCAAACAGGTAGCCTGGGCCGACCCCCTGAGCCTGGCGGAAGTCAAACTCTGCGCCCGGGCATTGCGGGGTACCGCCAATGACGTACTGCTTTGCGCGGCTACCGGTGCGCTGCAACGACACTTTCGGGAAACCGGTGAACACATCCCCGAGTGCGGCATTCGCGTCGCCGTGCCCTTTAACCTGCGCCCCCTGAAACAACCCATCGAGACCCTCGGCAACCAGTTCGGGCTGGTACTGGTCTGCCTGCCGGTGGAGGTGAACTGCCCGCGTATGCGCTTCCGCCAGGTACAGGAGAACATGAACCGCCTCAAACGCTCCTACCAGGCCCAGGTCACCTACAGCCTGCTGGACCTGTTTGGCCGCGGCCCCGATATTCTCGAGCGGCGAGCGCTGGCACTGCTGAGCAACAAGGCCTCCGCCGTGCTCACCAACGTGCCCGGCCCCAAAGAGGCGGTCTACCTGGCTGGCGCCAAGCTCGTCCAGCCCATGTTCTGGGTGCCACAAAGCGGCAACATCGGTATTGGCATGAGCATTTTCAGCTACGCCGGCACCGTGCAGTTCGGCATCACCATCGACCGGGCCATCAACGCCGACCCGAACGCGGTGATGGGCTATTTCCGCGAAAGTTTCGCCGAATTGAGGGACGTCGCCCTCCAGCGAAACGAGCACGCAACCGCGCAAACGGCCAGTTGATAGGTACAAATCACCCGGGCTGGCGGGAAAACTAAACAAGGAAGTCCTTGAAGTTGAAGGAACCGGCCACATATACTGTGGGCAAGGGGACGACATGGCTTCGACGCTGGTGGCGAACCCTTGGGTGCATGTCGAGATGGCAGCCAATCTCGTTAATCCAAAGCTGCAACGCAATAGTCGCAAACGACGAAAACTACGCACTAGCAGCGTAAGCTGCTAGTCGTCCTGACCGGGTCGCCCGTAGCCCGGAAGCAACATCTCAGGACGTCATCGCTTACGGGATGCTCCTTTAACCAGAGTTCACTGGTTAGAGGCTAAGATTTAAAGAACTCGGTTCTTGCACCCTGGCTCTCGGGTCGCTTGAACTTAAATCAATAGAGAGACGCTAAACATGTAGACCTCAAGGCTGAGTACTGGCGGACGCGGGTTCAATTCCCGCCGTCTCCACCAAACTCTCCGAAAAGCCCCTGATTTCAGGGGCTTTTTTTATGTCAGGACCAACCACACGTCCACACAAAGTAGCGCCCCATACGCGTTCCGTGCACTCAAGCCAATTCCAGGCCCTTCACCTTCCCGAGATGCCGATGGAGAATGTGACTGTCTTCCGAGGCACCGGGATGGTAATTTTCAATTTCCCAGGCAGATCATCAGCATCCGAATCAGCAGCAAGCGAGATACTCTGACTATGAAGGATGGCAACGACCCCACCACCATGAAGCAACTCCTTGACCGTATCCGGGCCTCCGGCGAAGGCGTGGAGCAGGTGTCGGTGGCGGAGATTCTGGAGGCGGTTGGGGAGCGGTCGTTCGGGCCGGTGGTGTTGCTGGCCGGGCTGATCACACTGGCGCCGCTGATCGGGGATATTCCCGGGGTGCCTACGCTGCTTGGCCTGGTGGTGGTATTAACACTGGGGCAACTGTTGTTCCAGCGACATTCGATCTGGCTGCCAAGCTGGATTTCCGGGCGGCAGGTACCCAGGGGCAAACTGGTGAAGAGTGTGGACTGGCTGCAGAAGCCGGCGCGGTTTCTGGATCGTGTGACAAAACCCCGACTGACGTTTCTGGTGAATGGTCCGGGGCTTTATGCGATGGCGCTGATCTGCATGTCGGTGGCACTGGCCATGCCGGCCATGGAGGTGGTGCCTTTCAGCGCCAACGGCGGCGGAGCGGCGCTGATGGCCTTCGGACTGGCGATTGTGGCCCGGGACGGTCTGGTGGCGTTGCTGGCCACCACGGTCACCGGGCTGACTTTCTGGCTTATTCTCGACAACCTGATTTTCTAGTCAGGCAACGGCGGGCTAGTTTTCGGAGCTCAGGCTTTCCTGCAGGTCCCTGAAGAACTGCTCGGTATGCTCACGTATCTCCCGCAGCTTGACCGCCCACTCATCGCGGTTACGCTCAAGGGATTCACTGCTCACTTCCGCTAGCCGCCGACCGGTTTCGGTCAGGGTATGGGTCGCATTGGCCAGGGCTTCCAGCGTGGGTTCGGCCAGCTCTTCGCTGCCGCTTTCCAGGTCCTTCGCGGCCTGTTCCAGGGTTTTCCGGTCACTTTCCGGTGCCTGGCGGTTTTCTTCCAACGCCCGGTTCACGGATTCTTCCAGCTCTTCCATGTAGTCCCGGAGTTCCTGGCCGTAATCGTTCACGGCCTTGTCCGCGCGGCGGGCGACGTCATTGGAGTAGACTTCCAGCTCGCGGGCCATGTCGCTCAGACGCTGTTCCATGTCGTCCGAGGAGGATGAGAAGCTTGCGGTGATGCGATCACTGAGCTCGCTGATCTGCCCCACCAGGCCGCTGAATGGGGACGGGTTCATGATGGCCTCGCCTGTACGCTCGTAGTCCACCAGCCACTGCCCCTGGGTCTCGACCAGGTACGTCATCACTTCCCGGCGCTCGTTGCCACCGGCATTCTCCGCCGGCAATCGGGTGACGATGGTGGCTTCGGTGCCATCAATGACTACGCGACCGAAGGAAGGCACCATGTCGGCCCAGTCGCGCTCGAAGCTGTCGAAGCCTTTGTCACTGCCCAGCGTGGAATATTCCACCACATCGCTGGTGTCGTTGTCGGCCATGGCCTGCCAGAAGGCGGAAGCGACGTCTTGCGGGGTGTTGGGCTTGCTGCAGGCGGCGACCAGGATTACCACGGACACCCAGACTAAAACTTTCAACGCGGAGCGAACCATTCAACCGTTCCTCTGATGACTGATCGGGTTGCCGATCATACACCGGTTACAGGTTGCAGGTCAGCTCCGCCAGTTCCTCATCGAATACCCGCTTGTTCTCGCTGTAATCCACCGGCACATCCACCAGATGGACGCCACCGGCGGACAGAGCAGACTCCAGGGTGGGCAGGAGGTCTTCCGTGCGGGCCACCCGGTGCCCGGTGGCTCCGTAGGATTGCGCATATTTCACGAAATCCGGGTTGCCGTAGTCCAGGCCGAAATTCGGAAAGCCTTCCTGGGCCTGCTTCCACTTGATCATGCCGTAGGCATTGTCGTTAATAATCAGCACCACCAGGTTCAGGTTAAGGCGCACGGCGGTTTCCAGCTCCTGGCTGTTCATCATGAAACCGCCGTCACCACACACCGCCATTACTTTCAGGTCGGGATAGAGCATCGCGGCCATCATCGCGCTGGGCAGGCCCGCACCCATGGACGCCAGGGCGTTGTCCAGCAGCACGGTGTTGTTGTCGTAGGCCGGATAGTTACGCGCAAACCAGAGCTTGTACATACCGTTGTCGAGGGCAATGATGCCGTCTTCCGGCATGACCTGCCGAACGTCGTGGACAATGCGCTGGGGAATGATCGGGAACCGCGGGTCCTCGCTGCAGGACGCAAGGTGCTTGTCGACCGAGGCCTTCACCTCCATAAAACGGCTGAAATCGTGATTCCCACAAGGACCGCAATGTTCGGCCATGTATTCGACGCTGTTGGCGATATCACCCACCACTTCGTGTTGGGGAAAGTACACGGGGTCCACGTCGGCGGCGCTGAAGTTGACGTGGATGACCTGTTTGCCACCGGGTTTCATGAAAAACGGCGGCTTTTCCACCACATCGTGGCCCACATTGATGACCAGATCCGCATGGTCGATGGCGCAGTGCACAAAGTCCCCGGCGGAAAGTGCGGCGTTGCCCAGATAACGGGGATGGCGCTCATCCACCACCCCTTTGCCCATCTGGGTGGTAAAGAATGGAATATTGCTGACATTGACCAGGTGAATCAGCGCCTGGGATACCCGTTTGCGGTTGGCTCCGGCGCCGATCATGATCAGCGGGTGTCGGGCGCTGCGGATCATCTCGCAGGCCATTTCCAGGCTCTTGGTGCTGGCGGTTGGCCGGCGGGCGTCGCTGGGCTGGAAGATGTGAGTGTCCGGCGCGGTCATCTCGGAGGCAATGTCCTCGGGCAACTCCAGATGCACCGCGCCGGGGCGTTCTTCTGCGGCCAGCCGGAACGCTTCCCTGACCTTGGCGGGAATGGTGTTGGCGTTACTGATCTGGCGCGTGTACTTGGTCAGCGGGCGCATCAGGTCCACCACATCGAGGATCTGGAACAGTCCCTGCTTGGAGGATTTGATCGGCTTTTGCCCGGAGATCATCATCATGGGCATGGCGCCCAGTTGGGCGTAGGCAGCTGCGGTGACCAGGTTGGTCGCCCCCGGGCCAAGGGTCGACAGGCAAACCCCAACGTGCCCGGTCAGCCGGCCATAGGTGGCCGCCATGAATCCCGCCGCCTGTTCATGGCGGTTGAGAATCAGTTGAATATCCGATTCCCGCAGCGCTTCCAGCAGGTCCAGGTTCTCTTCACCGGGAACGGCAAAGATGTATCGCACGCCTTCGTTCTCGAGCGCACGCACAAAGATTTCGGCACCGTTGAGGTTGTCTCTGGCCATGGCGGTCATTCAATCTCCTGATCCGATGAGTCTTTTTAAGGTCGCTTACGCTTCGGACGGCGGGGGCTCCGCCTGCAATGAAATATCAGCCGGTACCCGATCACGCCCCCAGCTGTTGTGTACCCGTTCGATCACCCGTTGCAGTTCTTCTTCGCTAACACCCGCCGGCTCGCCACGCTCCAGGGGATCGAAATGGAAGATATACAGCCGCGAGGCAAATTGCTCAAGCGGCAGAGAGGCTTCACCGAACCGTTCGCCCTTGCGGGCAGTGCTGACCACCACGCCGTCACCCCAGTTCTGCCCACTATCATTGTTGGGGTTGAAGAAGTACACCCGCATCACATCTTCCGGGTCCAGGTTAACCCGCAGGATGGTAATGGCGTGCCACCCGATAAATCGCGCGGCGCTGTCGGTGACGGCTATGCCGGCCGGCTGCGGATGGATCAGCGGCTGGTTACCGTTGTAGAACGGATGGTAGCTGGCATAGAAGTGGCGCAGGAAGCCTTCGAGATCCTGGAGCTTACCGGTCGCCACGTCCACGTTGATGGCAAAACCACGGCCAGCCGACCAACCATGGAATTCCGGGTTCACCCACTGGTGGGGATCCCCCGGGCGACCAATACACAGGCGCCCCATTTCCGCGTAGATGCGATCCAGATGCGGGACCACCACCAGGGATACAGGGTCCAGGTCCAGGGTGACCATCGAAGCAACACCGCCTCTACTATCAGCGGATGAGACCGGTTTGCCCTCGAAGTGCATGATGATTTCATTATCCCGCGCCGCCCAGGCCACCATTTGCAGCAGATAGTCGGGATCGTTGTACGCCCACATGGACAATGCCCGGGCCGACTGGCAGGTGGGGTTATTACCCTGGCCAACTCCCAGAGGCTGGCCAAGCATGTTCAATACCCCCTGGATCAGCCAGGCTTTGGGTTGTGGGGAATAACCATAAGCCAGCTGGATGCGCTCACGCGCCTCGGGACAGATCGCCAGCAAAGCCTGTCGCCACAATGCCGGTGCAACCGGTGGCTGGTAGAGAATCCCCCGCTCCAGTATCAGCGCCAGGCCATACAACCCCTGGGCTGTCTCCGGAAAGACGCCTTCGGTCACCAGCTCATGCACCAGTTCCCGGTAGCACAACAGGCAGTCACGCCCGGTGCTGGAGAGCCCGAGCGCCTCGGTCAGCAGGGTGTCCTGTTTTTCCAGAATGTGTCGTACGAACGCTGCGTGGTAAGGGGACACCAGCCCTGTGTCGTGCATGGAGCGGGCAAAGCCGGTGGCCTCGCCCTGCAGCGCCACGGTGTCCATGAACTGCAGCCGTTCCTCGTAAATCGGGATGCCCGGGTCTTCACGACAGGCCTGGGTCGGACCGTAAAGACTGGAGATCAGGCGCTCCGCGCCCTGCCCCGCACCACCAAGGTCAATGGCCGGGTCAATCCGACACAGGGCGATCTGGGTAATCATTTGCCGAACGCTGGTGACCTGAATCGGGCGTTGCTGGAGAATACGCCAGATTTCCTCTATCAGCCGGTCGATGACATGCTCGTAGCCGATTTCAAGGGCCACGTGCTGGATGACCCCGCGGCTGATCAGGGCCAGCTCACCCTGTTCACGCTCAGCCTCGCCCCCCTCGCCGAACAGCAGGCTGAGATTGAGGGCCAGCACCTGAGTCAGGTAATGATGGGCCTGCTCGGAAGATACGGAGGGGTGCCAATAGTCCCCTTTCGCGACCGCCAGCAATCGCAACTCACTGATTGACTCAATGATGACGGTATCCGCCTGGGGGCTTTGCAGGGCACTGGTGGTCAGAAACGGCAAAAGAATGGAGGGTTCTGCCCAGTCAGTGCCCAGGAAGACACCGGCATTCTCCAGCCATTCCGCACGCGCGACCATGGCTGCGCAGCCCTCCGGCTGCAACAGCACCCGGCGGACGACGTCAAACAGCTCAGGTAGCTTTGCGGGTTTGGCAAAGGGGGGGCTACCTTCCAGCTCTTCAATCGCATTATCCAGTCTCTGCACCAGCGTTTCAAAGTTAACGCTCGGTACAGAGTTGCCAGCGTCGGAGTCGCTCAAACTGTCTTCCTCAGGGCCTGAACCAGACCCACTGTTGGTAATTCCTGATGGAATTATACATAGAAATCCAGTTCTTCCTGATGTTTAAGTAGATCCCGCATCACATAAGGGTCTTCACCGAAGGAGCGATATACCCTTTATCCGGGTTGAACGCTTGCTCACTCACGGCACGTCTCCTTTCAGGGGATGTACCTACTAAGCTAGAGGTTTCAGTGCAAATGGCAAATATTCTGGCCCTGAGAAAACGCAAAAAACACCGCAAACACTGGTAACTGAACCAGTATTCGTGGTGCTTTCTGGGTTTGTTAGAACAATTAGGTATATCAGCCCAATTGCAGCGTTGTCAGCGTTCTGTCCCGCACCTTCCTGAGCAATGGCTCATCGTCGACCAGTGACTGACCATAGGAAGGCACCATTTCCTTCATGCGTTCCTGCCACTCGGCGGTCTTGATCTTGCCTGCAAAACAGCGCTCGATAACGTCAATCATCGCGTGTGCTGCGGTGGAGGCGCCAGGGGATGCGCCCAATAGGGCCGCCAGAGAGCCGTCCTTCGCCGCCACGATTTCAGTGCCGAACTCAAGCTTACCGCCACCACCGGGCGTCTGCTTGATGATCTGTACCCGCTGGCCCGCACTCTGCAGCTTCCAGTTTTCCTCCTTGGCATTCGGGAAAAAGTTGCGCAGGGCCGCCACACGCTCGGCATGGGACTGGAACACCTCACCGATCAGGTAACGGGTCAGGTCCATGTTGGTCCTGCTAACGGAAAGCATCGGACGCAGGTTGGTGGGCTTCACCGATCCGAACAGATCGAACACCGACCCCTGCTTCAGGAACCGGGTGGTGAACCCGGCAAACGGTCCGAACAGCAACGCCGGCTCGCCGTTGATGATGCGGGTATCCAGGTGTGGCACCGACATCGGCGGCGCACCGATCGGCGCCTTGCCGTACACCTTGGAATGATGCTGTTTGACGACCTCCGGTTCCTGGCAGACCAGCCACTGTCCGCTGACCGGGAAACCGCCGTAACCGCGAGCCTCGTCAATATTGGATTTCTGCAACATCGGCAGGGCGCCGCCACCGGCCCCCAGAAACACGAAACCGGCTTCCAGTTTCTTGACCTCACCGGTCTTCTGGTCTTTCACCCGCACTTTCCAGCGGCCATTGTCCCGCTTCGCCAGGTAGTGAACCGGGCTGCTGAGCATCAGCTCAAAATTGGGCGTGCTTTCCAGGTACTTGACCATGCTGCGGGTGAGAGAGCCGAAATCGACGTCCGAACCATGCTTGATCCGCGTTGCCGCCACCGGCTGCTTGGGATCGCGGTGCTTGACCACCAGCGGCATCCACTCGGCCAGGTCATCCGGGGATTCGGTGTATTCCATTTCCCGGAACAGGTGATGGGCGCTGAGTTTCTCGAAGCGGCGCTTGAGGAAAGCGACGTCCTTTTCACCCCAGACGAAGCTCTGGTGAGGCGTGCGGTTAATGAACGACGTCGGTTCCGGCAACTTGCCCTGTTCCACCAGATAGGACCAGAACTGCAGCGACACTTCAAAGGAGGAGTTGATCTGAAGCGCCCGTTCAATGGCCACATCGCCATCTTCGGTTTCGGGGGTGTAATTCAGTTCACAGTACCCGGCGTGGCCGGTGCCTGCGTTGTTCCATCCATCGGTGCTTTCATGGGCAACGTGATCGAGACGTTCCACCATGACGATGTCCAGTGATGGGTCCAGCTGCCTGAGCATCATGCCGAGGGTAGCGCTCATGACGCCCCCACCGACCAGCACTACATCTGCCTGTCTTGCGGCCATTGGTCTTCACCCTGCTTGGTTTTGAGCCTGTCACCTCTCCACGATCAGCAAAGAGGTCTTTGGGAAGCCAGCAGGGCAACTCGATTCGGGCCCGGCGGAGGCTTCCTGTCCGAATATGTGGCGCAATTATCCCGGTTTTTGCTCCAATAATAAAATGTGATACTCAACTGATGTTTATGCTGGTGACCGATTCGGCCGCGGGGATCGTAGCCATGAGCAAAATTCTCAGGCTGACCTTTGCCACCTATATGCGGTATCTTGGCCACCTTTTACTGGCGTACACCCTTGGTTACGCAGGGGTATTCATGCTGGGTCGTTTCATTCACTGAGGTTGATGTATGTTGATGGCAATCGGAGCCATTATTGCCGGTCTGGTTCTCCTGGTCTGGAGTGCCGACCGTTTTGTCGAAGGCGCGGCGGCTACCGCCAAGCATCTGGGTATGCCATCGTTGCTGATCGGTATGGTGATCATCGGTTTCGGTACCTCAGCGCCGGAACTGGCCGTGTCTGCCATGGCGGCCGCTGACGGCAACCCGGGGCTGGCTCTGGGTAACGGCTATGGCTCCAACATCACCAACATCGCCCTGATCGTTGGCCTGACTGCCGTCATCGCGCCTATCGCGGTGCATTCCCAGGTGATTCGCAAGGAACTGCCATTGCTCCTGGTACTGACCGCCATCGCCGGCGTCCAGCTGCTGGACGGCCAGCTGTCCCGCCTGGATGGCTGGGTACTGCTGGGCGTGTTCGCCGCCGTCATGGGCTGGTCAATCTACCAGGGCATCAAGGGGAAAGGCGACAGCCTTGTCGGCGACACCGATGCGGAACTCATTGCCCATCCCATGCCGCTGAAAGTCGCCCTGATATGGCTGGTGGTTGGCCTGGTGCTGTTGATCATAAGCTCCCGGATGCTGGTCTGGGGTGCGGTGACCATCGCCCAGGCCCTGGGTGTCAGCGACCTGATTATTGGCCTCACCATTGTTGCCATCGGCACCTCGCTGCCGGAACTGGCGTCAGCCCTGGCGGCCGTCAAGAAGAACGAACACGACCTGATTCTTGGCAACATTGTGGGCTCGGGCATTTTCAACACGCTGGCGGTGGTCGGCCTGGCCGCAGTCATCGAACCTCTGGCCGTTGATCCGGAAGTTCTCTATCGCGACTGGACCCTGATGGCGGCACTCACCTTCGGGTTGCTGTTGATGGCCGTGGGACTGACCGGGAAACGCAAACTGGTGAGCCGCCTCGATGGCGCGCTGCTGTTACTGGTTTACGTGAGCTACACCGGCTATCTGGCATCCACCATCATCAGCTGACCGCAAAGAGGTGAAGCCGCGATTTCAGGCGGCTTCACCATCCCCCAGAAGTTCCTCCAGGCGTTCACGCGCCTCAGCCAGTTATGACGACAATTTATACCCCGCCAGACTTGATCATTTTTTGATCGAACTCTATAAGTAATCAGGATATAACCCGGATATTCAGCCTGGGTTAGCGTGCACATTCCTCAACCATTCACTCCAAGGAGACGGACTATGAGCAATGCACCAGAGATCCGGCGGGGCCATGATGATCCCGGACCGGATAACCCCGGCCGGCGCAGGATGCTGATGGGTAGCGCGGGTGCCATGGCCGCCGTCAGTGTACTGGGCTTTATCCCTCTCGCGAGGGCGGATGAGCCAAAATCCCTGCCGGACTATGCCGCCTGGAAAGAACGCAGCGCCCTGATCGTACACAGCACCAACACTATGGAAACCGTGCGGGGCGCCATCGGCAGCGGTGTGGTCACCCCCAGTGATCGCCTGTTCGTTCGCAACAACCTGCCCGCCCCTTCCGATGAAGTCACTGCCAACGCGGACGCCTGGGAAGTCCGCATAGAAGGTGTAAAAAATCCGAAAACGCTGACCGTAGGCGAACTCAAACAGATGGGGGTGGCCACGGTCGCTTCGGTGCTGCAATGCTCCGGTAACGGTCGCGCCTTCTTCCCCCACGGCGCAGGCGGCACACAATGGAGCGTCGGCGCTGCCGGTTGCCTGCTCTGGACCGGTGTTCCACTGAAAGACGTGGTGGAGGCTCTGGGCGGCCCCGCGGAGGGTGCCCAATACATTACCAGCACCGGTGGCGAAGCATTGCCCGATGGGCTGGAGCCAAAAACCGTGGTGGTCGAGCGTTCCGTACCAGTCAAAGCGCTGGAAACAGCCCTGCTGGCCTGGGAAATGAACGATGAATCCCTGCCCGTCACCCACGGCGGCCCCCTGCGCATGGTGGTCCCGGGCTACTACGGCGTCAACAACGTCAAATACGTGAAGAGCATTGCTCTCACGGAAACCCAGACCGACGCCAAGATTCAGGCCTCGGGCTACCGGATCCGGGATGTCGGTGTCAAAGGCGCTCCGGACCAGCCCTCAATGTGGGAAATGAACGTCAAGTCCTGGGTCACCGCGCCTCTCGAGACTGGTCGCAAGGGGCGCAATATGATCTATGGTGTTGCCTTCGGCGGTACCGTGGCGCTTGATAAGGTGGAAGTATCCGTGGATGGGGGCAGGAACTGGAAAAACGCCCGCTTCCTCGGCCCGGATCTGGGCCCCTTTGCCTGGCGGCCATTTGTGCTGGCAGCGGACCTGGAGCCCGGGGAACACCGCATTGTCAGCCGCGCCACCGATGCGGAGGGCAACACCCAACCCGAGCAGCGTACCGATAACGAGCGCGGCTATGGCCACAATGGCTGGAAGGATCACGGCGTTACCGTCGCCGTCAGCTGACGCTTGATGCGGCAGCGGGGCCCCGCTGCCGCGACTGTTCAATCGGTCAGGACCGAACCATGACAAGAACCGCCGCAATCGCCACTGCCCTGTTGCTGACCACCAGTACCTCCGCATTCGCGGAGGACAAACGGTCAGAGCAAGGCAAAAAAATATTCACGGAACAGGCACAGCCATCCTGCACTATATGCCACACGCTTGAGGATGTAGGGTCAACCGGCGCCATCGGTCCCAACCTCGATGAACTCAAACCATCCCCGAAACAGGTACGCGAAGCCGTCAGGGCCGGTGTTGGCGTCATGCCGGGGTATGAGGACAGCCTGTCCGGGGATGACATCGAGGCCGTGGCTTACTACGTTGCCACTGTCACCGGCAACGCCGGGGAGTAGCAGCCCCGCGAGCCCGGCCCCCTATCAATGACCGTTATCCCGGAACACCATCGCAATGGAGTTCAGGCAGTAACGCTGTCCGCTGGGCGGCGGCCCGTCCGGAAACACGTGCCCAAGGTGGCTGTCGCACCTGGGACACCGAATCTCGGTACGGGTCATGCCGAGGCTGTTGTCCTCAATGTAACGGATGTGGTCCGGATCGAATGGCTGAAAGAAACTGGGCCAGCCAGTACCGGAATCGAACTTGGAATCGGAACTGAACAGCGGCAGCTCACACAACCGGCAGTGATAAACGCCCGCTTTCTTGTTGTCGAGCAACGTCCCGCAAAATGGATGCTCGGTGCCGTGGTCGAGCAGCACCCGGCGCTCTTCCACCGACAGATCCGCTGACATCTCGTCTACCTGTGACGGTGTCAGTGGCGTCAGATCGTACCCCGCTTTGGAAACACTCATGGCAACCTCCTCAGGCTTTGTCGTCGTCACGGTATTCGGGCTTCAGGTAATCCCCGAAAGATGTCATCAGTTTCTCCACCTTGGGCGCTGCCACCGCCATGATGTATGGCTGGTGAGGATTCTGGGCGGCGAAATTCTGGTGGTAGGCCTCCGCAGGGTGAAACTGCGAAAGCGGCTCCAGCGCGGTCACGATGGGCTGCGGGTACACGCCGGCTTCATCAAGCTGGCGGATGTAGGCCTCCACCACCTGTTTCTGCTCCGGCGTTTCGTAAAACACCGCTGACCGGTACTGGGTTCCCCGGTCATTGCCCTGGCGGTTCAGCTGGGTGGGGTCGTGGGCAACCGAGAAAAACACTTTCAGCAACTGCCCAAGGCTCACTTTTGACGGGTCATAGTGGATGTCCACCACCTCGGCATGGCCGGTCTGGCCGCCGCACACCGCATCGTAGTTGGCCGTCTCAGGGCTGCCACCGGCATAGCCGGATTCCACCCGCGTCACTCCCGCCACGGCAAGGAAAACCGCCTCGACACACCAGAAGCATCCGCCCGCAAGCACTATATGCGCTGCGGAGGAGTCGTCATTCAGATCCTGTTCCGGGTCAGGGAAACGGCTTCTTGGCACCTCAAGCCCCGGAATATTGCATGATGTCGTCATAGTCGCCTCTGCTTGTCTGGTGAAACATGAACATTGTATCACTTCGGTTGCAACACTCCGGAAGCCAACCATAATGAGGTTAAAGGGTTTGCCAACACGCGCAGCGCAGGATTCGCCATGACCGCCAGGGCACATACACCAGAAAGTCAGGATGAGTTGCTGGAGTACCGTCTGAGCCTTCGACTCGGTCCCGTCCATGCCCGCCAGAGGCTGGGGATTGAGCGAGAAGCCGAAGCCAGGGTATTCGGTCCCAATTACAAGTCATTTCACCTGGAAAACCTGGCATCAGCGCCCGGCTTTATCCGCTTTTGCCTGCAAATGGTCGGTCTGTTCCGTCGGGGACAGAATAACAGCCGACGCCTGAACACCACCAGCAACCACTTTCATATTCCGGACCTGCCGGAATCTTTCGAGGGCTTCCGGATCCTTCACCTGACCGACCTGCATGTGGATATGGACGAAGCCAACCTGCAGGCGGTGATTGACCGCATCAGCTCACTGGAATATGACCTGTGTGTGCTGACCGGCGATTACCGGCGGCTGACCTGGGGGCCGGTGGACGAAGCTTTGGAAGGCATGGCAAAACTCCGCGATGCCATCCGGGGTGACGCCTATGCCGTGCTGGGCAATCACGACAGTATCCGGATGGTTCCCGCCCTGGAGGACATGGGCTACCGGCTGCTGATGAACGAGCATGCTCCGATTCATCGCAACGGAGAAACCATTTACCTGGCCGGCGTGGATGATGCCCATTTCTACAAGGTCCACAACCTGCACAAGGCCGGCGACGATATTCCCCTTGGTAATATCAGCATCCTGCTGAGCCATACCCCGGAAATCTTTCGGGAAGCGGCTCACGCCGGATACGACATTTTCCTCTGCGGCCATACCCATGGCGGGCAGATCTGCCTGCCCGGCGGTATTCCCGTCACCCTTGATTCTGACTGCCCGAGAGCCCTGGGGCGCGGGCTATGGCGGATGAACGGCATGCAGGGTTATACCTCGCCGGGATCAGGCACCTCGGTGATCAACGTGCGGCTTAACTGCCCGCCGGAGGTCACCATTCATACCCTGACCCGGGGGCCGGAATGAACGTTAGTGAGGATGACGGCGGATACCCAGGCGATAAAGCAACGGCGACAACAGAATATTGGACAGGGTAAACAGCACCACGACCGAGATTGCCGTCCATATTCCCAGGGGCAACCAGAGGAGCGCCAGCACCATTGGCAATGCCGCTTCCGGTATCTGATCCAGCCATAGCGCCCGGGCACTGGAGGCCAGTCCACGCCGCCGCTTGATGAAGCTGCTGATCATGTCGCCGGCCAGTCCCAGCAATCCGAACAGGCAGCCAAAAATCACCCCAAGCCCCGCCACCATGGCGAACAGGCCGCAACTCACCGTACCGGCGACCACGCCACGCCAGGTCTTGCTCTTTCCCAACAGCGGGCGCCCATCGCGCCAGAGCCGGCCACCATCGACCGGAGCCGACCAGTGATGACCAAACAGTTTCCTCGCGACCACCGGGGCGCCGTTAGCCAGCACCAACATCACGAACAGCTCCAGCGCAAGGATCAAGTCAGTCAGCCTCCGGTTCAGGAAACCCCGCCACGGGTCAGTTTGAGCGGATCCATCAGTTTCTCCAGCCGGGCCCGGTCCAGCCCGCTTCGCTCTTCAGCCACATCGATCACTGGCCGGCCGGTACGGTATGCCTCCTTGGCGATGTCCGCCGCCAGTTCATAGCCAATCTCCGGGTTCAGTGCAGTGACCAGTACCGGATTACGCCCGACCCCCGCATTCAGATTATCCACATTGATGGTAATACCCTTGATGGCCTTGTCCGCCAGCAACCTTGCGGCATTGGTGAGCAGCGCCACCATATCCAGAAGGTTGGCGCCCACCAGCGGCAACATCACATTGAGCTGGAAGTTACCAGACTGGCCGGCCACTGCATTGGCGCCATCCAGCCCCATCACCTGAGCGCCCACCATGGCCACAGATTCTGGGATCACCGGATTGACCTTGCCCGGCATGATGCTGCTACCCGGCTGCAGGGCTGGCAGGCTGATCTCCGCCAGGCCATGGATCGGACCACTGTTCATCCACCGCAAGTCGTTGGCGATCTTGGTCAGCACGAGGGCCGCGCCCCGCAACTGGGCCGACAACGCCACGGGCGAATCCACCGCACTTTGCCCCACAAATTTATGTTCCAGGGAGCGGAAATGGTACCCGGTGTCGGAGCTCAGGAATTTGACGAACTGTTCCGCGAACTCATGGGGCGCGTTGACCCCGGTGCCTACAGCGGTTCCGCCCTGCGGTAATGCCATCAGGTCATCCGCGGCTGCTTCCACCCGCTTTTCTGTCGCCAACACCTGTTCGCGCCAGGTACGCATCTCCTGGCCAACGGTGACCGGCATGGCGTCCATCAGATGGGTGCGCCCGGTTTTCACCTGTTCCGAGAACATCGCCTCCCGCTCATAGATAACGCCGCACAGGTGAGACAATGCTGGCAACAAACGGTCCTGGACAGCGGTGACAGCACTGACGTGAATCGCGGTGGGAATCACATCATTGGAGCTCTGGCTCATATTGACGTGATCGTTGGGATTCACGGTGACGCCGGCCCGCCCCGCCAATGCGGAAATGACCTCGTTGACGTTCATATTGGTGCTGGTACCGGACCCGGTCTGGTAACGGTCAACCGGAAACTGGTCCGCATGTTCACCGTCCACCAGCTTGAGGCATGCCTCGACAATGGCATCCCGCTTGTCGTTATCCAGCAGCCCGAGGCTGGCGTTGGCCTCCGCCGCAGCCTGTTTGATCCTGGCGACGGCAGCGATAAAAGCCGGGGGCATGGGCTGACCACTGACCGGGAAATTGTCCACGGCCCTCTGGGTCTGGGCTCCCCAGAGCGCATCCGCCGGAACACGCACTTCCCCGAGACTGTCTTTCTCCGTTCTGAAATCACTCATGACACCCTCTCCTTTTGCTGTGGTTTCGGAACCGGACCCTGCGGGTTCCTGTGCATGGGGCGACATCGGCATCAGGGGATGCTCAGCCCCCGTCATGGGATCTTAGCCTCACATGGTCGCAAATCCCCGTAACCTGCTCAAAATTAACAACTAACGTCTGGACTGTGTTGGTGTAGGTATCGTGGAGGTGGAATTTGAACCGGTGTTGTTTTTCACCCTGCAGGAACGCGTCGTACTCCTTCACGAGTTCGCGGACATCGCCCCCATTGTCCCGGGACCATGTTGCATTGAAGGGACCAAGGACAGCACCGCCTGCCAGGCAGATGGTGACTTCGTGGTTGGTCAGGGCATTATCGGTTATGGCCATGGTGCACTCTCCTGAAATTCATCGAATCCCAGAATCAGTGTAGACCCTCGCGTGCAGTCTGGTTAACCGGTTGACCCCAGAAGACTGGTCAAAAGCGCCCGCAGACGATTGGGCTTCACCGGCTTGTTGAGGATTGGCAGGTATTGCGCCCGCATGAGCTGCCGGGTGTCATCGCTGCGATCTGCGGTGATGATCGCCGCCGGAAGCTCGCAATCCAGGTGGCGACGCACGCCATCAATGGCTTCGCAGCCGGTCTTGTGATTGTCGAGGTGATAATCGGCCAGCACAACCGATGGGGGATGTATTCCCGAGTCCAGCAACGCCAGGGCCTGCGCTTCGCTCCGGGCCACGGTCACCGAGCAGCCCCAGCGCTCCAGCAACAGCTGCATGCTTTCCAGAACGGCCGGCTCATTATCAATCACCAGTACGCGGGCCCCGTCAAAGCCCTCCGAGAAAGGCGGAAGCGTACCTTGAAGAGGCGGCGTCTGCGCCTTCTGCGTCGCTTCCATTGGCACGGTCAGGACAAACCTCGAGCCCCGGCCCGGCCGGGAGGCAACGTCAATGTCGTAACCCAGTACCCTTACCATCCGTTCCACAATCGCCAGCCCCAGGCCAACGCCCTGCCGGCCACCCGTGCCCTGGGGAAGCAACTGATGGAATTCGGTAAAAATCTCCCGCAGCTTGCCCGCTTCGATGCCCACACCGGTATCCCAGACTTCAATGCAGAGCCGATCACCCCGGGTTCGCAACGCCAGCAGCACGCCACCCTCCCGGGTGTAACGAAACGCGTTGCTCAACAGGTTGCGGATAATGCGGGTCAGCATGCGCTGATCGGTTTTCACCATCACCGGTGTGGTGCGAACACGGAAACGCAGGCCGGCATTGGCGGCCACCGCTTCAAATTCTTCCCCCAGCCCGACCGCCAGGGCCGAAACGTCGGTGTAGGCCAGGTCCGGCTTCATCGCCTGCTGGTCCAGCTTTGAAATATCCAGCAGGTCCGCCAGAAGATCCTCCGCGCCCTCGAGGGCGCGATGCACCTGGTGCACCATGCGCTGTTCCTGCTCCGGCAACTGGCTGTCCTGCAGGGCGGAGATCATCAGTCTGGCGGCATTCAACGGCTGCAGCAGGTCGTGACTCGCCGCCGCCAGGTATTTGTCCTTGCTGCGGTTGGCCTCCCGTGCGGCTTCCATGGCGACCACCAGTTCCCGCTCCACTTTTTCCCGTTCTTCGATCTGGTAGCGCAGCCCGACGTTGGCATTCTGTAGCGCTTCGGTGCGTTCCTCCACCCGTCGCTCAAGGTCTGCATTCAGTTGCTCAAGCTTTTGTCGGGCCTGAACCCGCTCGGTAATGTCCGCCACGAAGGCTTCCACCACTTCGGGCCCCAGGTCCGGGCGTCGTAAGATGGTAATCGCGACATGGACCGGCGTGTTGTCCACCCGCCGCAAACAGGTTTCCCGGACACGCAGCTTACCCTCGTCCAGAAGTTCCTGGCGGATCTTGTCAAACTCGTTGGAACTGCAGAAAAGCTGCTCCCGCAGCCGGATGACCCGTTGCGTCAGATCCTCGGCGCTGGCGTAACCGCAGATACGCGCCATCGCCGGGTTACAGGCCAGGAAACCGCCACGGAGATTGGCCTGGAAGATGCCGTGGAGTGCGTTTTCGAACAGCCACTTGTAGCGGTTACGCTCCGTCTCCAGCTCTTCAATCCGTTCCTGCAACGCGGGGTAATAGTTCTTACGGACAGACTGGCTGCCCAGTCCCAGCAGGTCGCCAACTCCGTAGCTGCCATCCTGTTTCTCAGAGGGCTTCTTCATAGACGACCTGGACATCCCTCAGCGACGATTTGCGAGGGTTGGTAAGTATGCAGGGATCCTGCAGGGCAAAGCCCGACAGGTAGGGAATATCGGAGACAGTCACCCCAAGCTCGGCGAGCCGGGCTTCCAGCCCTACCCTTCGCTTGAGCTCAATGATGCGGTTCATCAGCCGTTTCCTGATCTCGGCTTTGCCCATGCCACGGGTATCAATGTCCATCGCCTCGGCAACCCGGCGGAAACGGTCTTCCGCCGAGGCGAAGTTGTAGGCGACAACGTGTTCAAGCAACAACGCATTACACAAGCCGTGTGGCAGGTCCAGATACCCGCCAAGGCTGTGAGACATGGCATGGACCGCCCCGAGAATGGCATTGGAAAACGCCAGCCCCGCCTGCATCGACGCCAGCATGATCTGTTCACGCAGGAATGGGTTTGCGGTGTTCTCTACCAGCGGCTCAAGGTTGCGGTTAATCAGCCGGATCGCTTCCAGAGCGTGGTTATCGGTTAGCGGCCCACTGCCGGTGGACACATATGCCTCTATGGCGTGAACCATGGCATCCACACCGGTACAGGCCGTCAGGTAGGCGTCCATGCTTTCCGTGACTTCCGGGTCGATCAGGGACACATCCGGTACCACGGCCTTGCTGATAATGGAAAACTTGAAGCGCCGATCGGGATCGGAAATGATCGCAAACTGCGAGACATCCGCCGATGTACCCGCGGTGGTTGGTATCAATATCAGCGGGGGCGAAGGATTGGTAATGGTATCCACTCCCTCGAATTCCAGAATGCTGCGGCCATGAGTCGCCACAATACCAATTCCCTTGGCGCAATCCATGGGGCTGCCGCCACCAATGGCGACGATGACATCGCACTCGCTGGACTTGTACAACTCGGCCCCCGCCATCACCTCATCCACCTTGGGATTAGGTGAAACACCGGTAAAGATCGTGGTGCGAATACCGGCATCCGTCAGCAGCGTGACAATCTCGTTAACCCAGCCAGCTGCCGCCACCCCCGGGTCGGAGACCAGCAGTACATGTCTTGCTCCGAAATTGCTGGCGAAATTAGCGACGGATTGGCGGGCGCCGGCGCCAAATACGATTTCCGGCGAAACGAACTTGCGAAGGGCGGAAATGTCGTGGCTCATAGAGATGTACTCGACGGTTTTTTATTATAGGAATCACCGAAAGTTTACCTCAAGTTCCCACCCTGTTCATTGATCTTCACGCTTTGCCGACGATAAAAACTGAACAGCCAGACCAGCATGCTCACCTGGCTGGTCCGGTACCGGAACCCGTGCCCTTCCTCCTCGAACCAGTGCAGCTCCGGCGACAGGCCAACCGCCTGCATCGACGCAATCATCGCCCGGGTCTGCTCAGGGACCACCACCTGATCCCGACCACCCTGAAAGAAGATCACCGGCGCCCGGATACGGTCCGCCAGGTACAGTGGCGTCCGGGCGCGCCAGCGTTCCGGGTGTTGCTGCGGGGCACCGATAAGCCAGTCCAGGTATCCGGACTCAAAACGATGGGTCGCCTCCCGAAGCCGCAACGGATCCGTCACCCCGAACATACTCGCCCCGGCGGCAAATCGCCGGCTGCGGATCAGTGCCATCAGGGCGGTGTAACCACCAGAGCTCCGGCCCTGGATGAAAATGCGCCGGCCATCAACGAGCCCCGCGGAAGACAGATGATCCGCCGTACGCTCCATGTCTTCAACGTCCGCCTCACCCCACTGCCCCGCCAAAGCCAGGCGAAACGACCTGCCAAAGCCACTGCTGCCGCGATAGTTGACTTCGGCCACGGCAAACCCACGCTGGCACCAGTACTGCACCTGGGGATTGAACACCGGATAGGCCGCCGAGGTAGGCCCGCCATGGGCCACCAGAATCAGCGGCGGGGCGGTGGTCGCCGAGGAGGAGGTCGGTTCGTAAAAGAAACCGTGAAGGCCCGGCTTATTGTCTCCCACCGCAGGCACTTCAAACGTCAGGGGCAACACCGGCTTTTGTCCGTGCAGGGCGCTTTCGCCACCCGCCATCACCCGAACCTGCCCGGTATCGGGATCAACCCTCAGGACGGCGTCCAGCCTCGCGGAAGAGCGTGCGATGCAATACAGCTGCCTGCCGGTCATCCCCAGGCAACGAAAATCACTGAATTCTGGGGCCACTCTCTGACTTTCCGGCTGCTTTTGATCAGCTCCGGAGCGATACAACCAGAGTTCACCGGTGCCGCCGCGGTAATGAACCCGCGCCCAGCCATGACCGGCGAGCGGAACATGATGGGATTCACCCAACTGCCAGGGGGCGCTGGCGTGATCCAGGGACGGCCCATCACCGGTAACCCAGTCGCCATTCAATCCATCCGGTTCCAGTCGCCATGGCTGCCACCAGCCACCATGATCGGACAATACCCAAAGGGTGGTGCCGGCATAGACTGGCTGCTGAACAGAGGCTTCCGACACCGTGGGCCAGGTTTCGCAACCACGCAACCAACCGCTTTCCGTCACCACCGCCGTCCAGAGTGTTGTGCTTAGCCACGGCATGTCGGGCAGTTGCCAGCTCACCCAGGCGATGTGGCGGCCGTCCGTTGACAATGCCGGCGCTCCGTAGAAGTCCTGCCCGGCGTGCAGTACCTGGATACCATGTTCCAGACTCACCGCCACCAGTTGCTGACGACCACCCCCTTCCCGCACGGCCAGCACACGGTGGCGGTGCGGATCCGCCACCAGGCCGCCAAACGCAGCACCCCGCTCATCCGTGAGCTGGTGGCAAACGCCGGTCGCCAGCTCCAGAAAGTGTACCTGCTGTTGTTCACTGACCAGGAAAACGCCGGTATCCAACGCTGCCAGGGCGCCGCCACCGTAACCATTGACCCGACTGCGAACACTCAACCCCTCCGGCCCAAACCGTTCGGGGCCTCGTTCCGTCAACCGCCAGAGGGTATTCGCACCAAGCGAGGGATCTGTCTGCAGCCAGAACACGCCCGCCCGCGAGACGGCAAGCTCTCCGCGCTGGATGTAGGTTGCGCAGGCGTGCTCGGCGCTTAATGGCGCCGGTTGCCGGTGCCGTTCCGAAACCGCTGATACGGCAAGAGGCTGGTCAGCCCCTGAAAAACAGTCTTGAGTTATCCGCATTGCGATAGGTCAGCTCTTCAATGCCGGCCGTGGCGTGCTCAGCGGCCTTCCTCGCCGCCAGGATTCGGTCATGGTGCGAGGATTTACTGCACACCGGATCGGCGTTGTCGGCGTTGCCGGTCAGCAGGTACGCCTGGCATCGGCAGCCGCCGAAATCCTTGCCCTTTTCATCGCAGGAACGACAGGGCTCCGGCATCCAGCTGTCTCCCCGATAATGATTAAAGCCCGGGCTGTCATACCAGATGGCATTGAGATCCATCTCCCGCACATTCGGGAAATCAATGGGGAGCAGCTTTGCGCTGTGGCAGGGCAAGGCTGTGCCGTCCGGCGCCACGGTCAGAAACAGACTGCCCCAGCCGTTCATGCAGGCCTTGGGGCGCTCCTCATAGTAGTCCGGGGTGACGAAAATCAGCTTCATCGCCGAGCCTCTGTCCGCCAGCTGCCGTCGATAAACCTGGACCTCCCCTTCCGCCGTTTCCAGTTGCGCACGGGAAGGCATCAGTCCCTCCCGGTTCTTGAACGCCCAACCGTAATACTGACAGGTGGCCAGTTCGACGTAATCGGCCCCCAGACGCTCGCACAACGCCATGATGTCGTTCATCTGGTGGATATTGTGGCGGTGGATTACGAAGTTGAGCACCATCGGATAACCTGCTTCCTTCACCGCCCTTGCCATCGCCAGTTTCTGGTCAAAGGCCTTGCGGGAGCCTGCCACTGCATTATTGAGCTCGGGATCAGACGCCTGAAAACTGACCTGGATATGATCCAGTCCCGCATCCCGGAAGGCATTCACCTTGGCCTCGCTCAGGCCCAGTCCGGAGGTGATCAGGTTGCTGTAATACCCGAGGTGTCGCGCCTCGGCAATCAGTTCCGGCAGATCCTGGCGCACCAGGGGCTCGCCACCAGAAAACCCCAGTTGCGCGGCCCCCATGGCACGGCCCTGGCGCAGCACGTTCACCCACTCGTCCGTGGTCAGTTCCTGTTCGGTGTTAGCAAAGTCCAGCGGGTTGGAACAGTAGGGGCACTGGAGCGGGCACCGGTAGGTCAGTTCCGCCAGCAACCACAGCGGTGGACCAACACCAGGGCGCTGGCCAGCGGGCAGGGTACCGAAATCCTTCATGAGAAAACGATCCAGTGCTGTTGTTCCGCGTCTGTCAGGAACTCGCTGACGTCGCTGGTCAGCGCGCCCGCATCCGGAAACCGCTGCTCCAGTACGGTGACGATATCGGCCACCGTTTGCTGGCCATCAACTTCCGCCAGCACCGCGCCGGCACTGTCATTCAGACGCACCATGCCTTCGGGGTACAACAACACATGACACGCCTGGGCCGGCTCCCACTGAAAACGGAAGCCGGGGCGCAGGCGGGGCACCCTTGCCAGGCTGTCCGTCACCACAGCCCCCGGTGCCAGACCGGTTGATCGGTTACGGTGTGATACGGTGGCGTCCGGTGCAGGTAAGCCATAGTCAGGGCATCCAACATAGACCATAAAATATCCAGCTTGAATTGGAGGATTTCCAGGGCACGGGCCTGTGAGGCAGCCGTAGTGAAACTGTCCAGGGTGATCGTCAGGCCGTGCTCCACATCCCGTCGGGCCTCCGAGAGCCGTTTACGGAAATAGTGGTAGCCACCCTCTTCAATCCAGGGGTAGTGTTGCGGCCAGCTGTCCAGCCGGGACTGGTGAATCTCCGGTGCAAACAGCTCCGTCAGGGAAGAGCAGGCCGCTTCCTGCCAGGTCGCCCGGCGGGCAAAATTCAGGTAGGCATCCACGGCAAAGCGCACCCCGGGAAGCACGTGACGCTGGTCGATGACTTCTTCCCGGCTCAACCCTACGGATTCAGCCAGGCACAGCCAGGCCTCGATGCCGCCTTCATCGCCGTCATGACCATCATGATCCAGTATTCGCTGCAACCACATCCGGCGCACCTTGGCATCCGGGCAGTTGGCCATGATCGCCGCATCTTTTCGGGGGATATTGATCTGGTAGTAGTAGCGGTTCGCCACCCAACCCCGAATCTGCTCCGGGGTGCATTGCCCGCCGTACATGGCGTTATGGTAGGGGTGGTGGATATGGTAATACTCACCCTTGCTGCGCAGGGCCTGCTCGAAGTCCGCACGGTTCATAGCTGTTCTGGCAATTGCGTTCATGGCTACCCCGCCACTTCGACATGCATCCCGTCCCAGGCGACTTCAATACCGTGCCGCAACAGCTCCGCACGCTCGGCGGAGTTTTCGTCCAGGATCGGGTTTGTGTTGTTGATGTGAATCAGGATCTTGCGGCGGGCCGGCATGGTATCCAGTACTTCGATCATGCCGCCGGGACCACTCTGGGCCAAGTGCCCCATGTCCTGACCGGTTTTGGTACCAACTTCCTGACGAATCATTTCATCGTCATGCCAGACGGTGCCATCGACCATCAGCACATCGGCCTTGCGCATCCAGTTCAGAATCCGCTCGTCCGGCTCACCCAGCCCCGGGGCATAAAGCACTGTCTGCCCGGTGCGGGTATCTTCCAGGAACACCCCGATGTTATCGCCCGGATGGGGATTGTCCCGGCGCGGCGAATACGGCGGTGCGTTGCTTAACAGCGGAATCGCGGTAAGTCTCAGGGACGGTGCGCAGAGAATGGTAAAAGACTCACTCTCAGTGGCAGGTATTTCCCGCCAGCTCAGGCCGCCGTTCCAGTGTTCCAGCATGCGGAACAGCGGGAAGCCGGTACTCAGATCTTCATGAACCTGGGCCGTGCACCAGACATCCAGTGGCAAACCTTCGCGCAGGGTCAGCAGGCCGGTGGTGTGATCCACCTGGCTGTCGATCAGCAGCACGGCGCTGATGCCGGTGTCCCGCACCGCCCGGCACGGTTGCATGGCCGGGAAGGACGCCAGTTGGGCGCGAATATCGGGGGAGGCGTTAAACAGAATCCAGTGCTCGCCATCCTCACTCATCGCAATGGACGATTGGGTGCGGGCGCTGGCTTTCAGGGTGCCCTTGCGGAACCCGTCGCAATTGGCGCAGTTGCAGTTCCACTGGGGAAAACCACCGCCGGCTGCAGAACCGAGTACATGGATGTACATGAGAAGAACTCCCGAACCAAAACGGCCAGCGTCAGGAGGCTGGCCGTTTCAGCATTCAGCGGTTGGCGAAGTACATAGTGACTTCGAAACCGATGCGCAGATCTTCGTAGGCTGGTTTGGTCCACATAATGCTTACCTCTATTGTCATGATTGTTAGCGCATTCAGGGTGAATCAGCGGCTGTGCCGATAACTCATTTCTCATCCTAGCGGCGGTGGTAACAGACCCATATGGTACTTTGGCACTGTTTTCAGCCCTCCCTAAGTTGCAGGCGCAGACTGCCGGAAGCGCCTTCCCGCCAAACAAAAAAAGGCCCCTGTAGGAGCCTAAAAGAGTGACAAAGAAAAATCCGGCTCTCTTCCGAGAGCCCCCCCGAGCAGTCGTCGGGGCATGAAAACGCACATCCGTTGTGCTGGCCCATGCGCGGGCCCGTGTGGAGGGGCCCGCCCGTCGCTTTTCGATCAGAAGAAGCCAAGCGGGTTGGTGTCGTAGCTCACCAGCATGTTCTTGGTTTGCTGGTAATGATCCAACGCCATCTTGTGGGTTTCACGACCAACACCGGACTTCTTGTACCCGCCGAAGGCGGCGTGTGCCGGATAGGCGTGGTAGCAGTTCATCCATACCCGACCGGCCTGGATGGCGCGGCCCATGCGGTAGGCACGGTTGGTGTCGCGGGTCCAGACGCCGGCCCCCAGACCGAATTCGGTGTCGTTGGCGATGGCCAGGGCTTCTTCCTCGGTCTTGAAAGTGGTCACACCCACCACCGGCCCGAAGATTTCTTCCTGGAACACCCGCATCTTGTTGTCGCCCTTGAACAGGGTTGGCTGGATGTAGAAACCGTTGTTGAAATCGACGCCGAGATCTTCACGATCACCGCCGGTCAGTACTTCGGCGCCCTCTTCCTTACCGATCGCGAGATAGGACATGATCTTGTCGAACTGTTCCTTGCTCGCCTGGGCGCCAACCTGCACGTCGGTATCCAGCGGGTTGCCACGCTTGATGGCCTTGGTGCGCTCGACAACCTTGGCCATGAACTCGTCGTACATATCTTCCTGCACCAGAGCGCGGGACGGACAGGTACAGACTTCGCCCTGGTTGAAGAACGCCAGCACCAGACCCTCGATACACTTGTCGACAAACTCGGGCTCGGCCTGCATCACGTCGGAGAAGTAGATGTTCGGCGACTTGCCGCCCAGCTCGACGGTGGAAGGAATGATGTTCTCGGCTGCACACTTGAGGATGTGCGAGCCCACCGGAGTGGAGCCGGTGAAGGCAATCTTGGCGATGCGCTTGCTGGAGGCCAGGGCCTGACCGGCTTCAATGCCGTAGCCGTTAACGATGTTCAGCACACCCGGCGGCAGCAGGTCACCGATGATCTCCATCAGCACCAGGATACTGGCCGGTGTCTGTTCGGCCGGCTTGAGCACGGTGCAGTTACCGGCGGCCAGGCAGGGGCCCAGTTTCCAGGCCGCCATCAGCAGCGGGAAGTTCCAGGGAATGATCTGGCCCACGACACCCAGAGGCTCATGAAAATGGTACGCCACGGTGTTCTGGTCGATCTCGCCCATGTGGCCTTCCTGGGCGCGGATGCAGCCGGCGAAGTAACGGAAATGATCCGCTGCCAGGGGAATATCGGCATTCAGGGTTTCACGAACGGCTTTACCGTTGTCCCAGGTCTCGGCAACCGCGAGTCGTTCCAGGTTGGCCTCAATGCGATCCGCAATTTTCAGCAGGATGTTGGAGCGTTCCTGGGCTGATGTCTTGCCCCAGGCCGGCGCGGCCTTATGGGCGGCATCCAGCGCCAGCTCAACGTCTTCCGCGGTGGAGCGCGGAATCTCACAGATCACGTCGCCAGTCACCGGCGTGATGTTCTCGAAATACTGACCTTTCACCGGGGCGACCCACTCGCCGCCGATAAAGTTCTCGTAACGGGATTTGAAGGAGACGACGGAGCCTTCCTTTCCTGGTTGTGCGTAGATCATGGTGTCGACCTCTTGTTGTGTTTGTCGCTTGGCAACGCGGCCTTTCGCGTTTACCTGTTCAATGTAGACCTCAATCCCTGATACTTGAATGATGCGTTGGAGGGGAAAAACTCGTTATTTAGTAGTAGATGCTCAGTGCCGGCTCGCGACCAATAAAAAGGGCCACCCGAAGGCGGCCCTGAACCCATCGCAACTCAGGATCAGTTGCTGGCAACCCGATCCTTCGGCAGCTTGAACGTCCAGACCGTGCCACCCTGGTTGAAGTCCTTGACCACTTTGGCCACTTCGCCACCCCAGAGCGGTACCGCACCGCCCCAACCGGTGGAGATGGAGACGTACTGCTCGCCGTCCATTTCCCAGGTCACCGGAGTACCAACCACACCGGTACCGGTATTGAACTTGTAGAGTTCTTCGCCGGTCTTGGCGTCAAACGCTTTCAGGTAACCTTCCGGCGTGCCGGTGAATACCAGGTTGCCTGCGGTGGTCATCACGCCACCCCAGAGCGGAGCCGGGTTATTGTAGCGCCAGACTTCCTCACCGGTTTTCGGATCAACCGCACGCAGAACGCCGATAAACTCGTCGTTGGCAGGCTTGATGGTAAAGCCTGCCCCCAGATACGCGGCGCCCTTCTTGTAAGAGACCGGCTCGTTCCAGATATCCATGGACCATTCATTGGAAGGAATGTAGAAAAGACCGGTGTCCTGACTGTAGGCCATGGGCATCCAGTTCTTGCCACCCAGGAACGCCGGGAAGGCAACAACCTTTTCACCCTTCTCACCATCGGCATCCGCCGGGTTACCCGGGCGGCCGTTCTTGGTGTTGTAGATCGGGCTGCCGTCTTCATTCAGGCCTTCGGCCCAGGTGATCTTGTCCACAAACGGGAAGCCGCGAATGAAGTCACCGTTTTCACGGTTCAGGACATAGAAGAAGCCGTTACGATCCGCAGTCGCGGCCGCTTTGACGGTTTTGCCATTTTCCTTGTAATCAAAGGAAATCAGCTCGTTGACACCGTCATAGTCCCAGCCGTCGTTGGGGGTGGTCTGGAAGTGCCACTTGATGCTGCCGTCATCCGGATCAATCGCCACACGGGAGGACGAGAACAGGTTGTCGCCGGGACGCAGGTGAGAGTTCCAGGGAGCCGGGTTACCAGTACCGAAGAACAGGGAATCGGTGTCCGGGTCGTAGGTGCCGCCCAGCCAGGTGGCTGCACCACCGGTCTTCCACATATCGCCAGGCCAGGTCTTGCCGGCTTCACCGCCGGAAATGCCGTTTTCGATTTTCTTGCCGTCCTTGTAGACATAGCCCATATGGCCTTCCACCGTCGGGCGGGTCCACAGCAGGTCACCGGTGTTCGGATCACGGGCTTCCACTTTACCGACAATGCCGAACTCACCACCGGAGACACCGGTAATCAGTTTACCCTTCACGATCAGCGGAGCGGCCGTCATGGAGTAGCCAGCCTGGTAATCCGCCACTTTCTTGATCCACACCACCTTGCCGGTGTCTTTGTTCAGGGCCACCAGCTTGGCGTCGAGGGTGCCGAAAATCACCTTGTCGTCGTACAGGGCCGCACCCCGGTTCACCACATCGCAGCAGGGCATGATGCCGTCCGGCAGGCGGGCATCGTACTGCCAGATTTCCTCGCCGGTTCTGGCGTCAATGGCGTAGATGCGGGAATAGGAGGCCGTCACATACATGACGCCATCCTTGACCAGCGGCTGGGACTCCTGCCCACGCTGTTTCTCACCGCCGAAGGAAAAAGCCCAGGCCGGTTGCAGGTGCTTGACGTTATCTGTGTTGAGATTCTTCATCGGGCTGAAGCGCTGGCCCTGTACACCCATACCATAACTGACAATGTCATCAACGGTGTTGTGATCATTCAGAATATCTTTGTCGGTGACCGCGTGGGCCCCAAAGGATACGGCCAGTGCCAGGGCACTGGCGGCAAACTGTTTACCGAACGGATTCGATCTCATGGTTGCGCTCTCCAAAGTCTCTTGTTTTCAGTATCTTTAGCGAACCGGGAACTCTTCCCGCCTCTACCGGACATTCTTGGTCCTGCCTGCTATCGCAACAATTAATCGCCGGGACAGGTTTTCTCATCACTTGGTAGTAAGACCCCGACAAAAAAGCCCGCACGGGGCGGGCTCTATCGTCAGTTACCGGTTATTCCGTGGGTTCTTCGGGGCCGAGTATGTCGTCGTAATATCCGGGGCGGCTGTAGGACAGCCCGTACCTTGCGTACAGTTCGGCCATTTCTCCGGAGCGAACCATGCGATCCGCAATCGCCTCAATGGCATAGCTGAGGGCGCGGTGGGTATGACGCACGGCCATGCCCACATCCCAAACTTGTTTGGTCATTCCGGGAAACCCGTTGCCCGCCTTGGTGAATCCGTTGCCGCCATGGGCTTCGAGCTGGTGCTCTATCTCTGCCCTCATGCCCATAACAGCCGCCACCTCGCCCTGGCCCATGGCTTCGAATGCCTCACCGACATTCCTGTAGTGCTGGACCTGGCTCCGTAACCGCCCACCGAATGCCGATGTCAGATAGGTGTCGGGTAAGGTGTCGATTTCCACGCCGATCGGGTGGTACTGGAAGACGGCAACCGTCTCCACGCCATCCAAGCGGTCCTCGTCAAAGGCAATCTGCCAGCGTTCCTGCTGGTAGGGGCCGAACATCACCACCTGTTCGTTGATCATTTCGCCGGTGGAGTCGCGCATGTATTTGAAGGTGCTGTCGTAGGGCACCCGCATCATGACGTCGGCGATGCGGGTTTTCGCCAGGTAGTGCCCCTTCCATATATGGTTGCGCAGATCATCCCCCAGGGTTTCATCGGGAATGATCCAGTAGGGGCGAAATTCCACCCCCAGTTCCTTGGCTATTTCACGACCAAGATCGGCATCAACACCTCGCACTTCACCATCAACCTCGTAGGAATACGGCGGAAAATCCTTGTACATACCTACATTCAGATAACCGGAGTCCTGAATGATATCCAGGGTCCTGTCCGGAATCAGCGAGCGGGACTGTTGCGCCTGGACCTGACCAACAACCGCAAGCAACAGCACAAGCATCAGAACTCGATACGCCGATATCATGGGCTAACCTCCTGGCAGGCCATTTCCGAAACGTGGTAAGTGCTCATTCCTCTGGCGCGGGCACTGACTCGATATAAGTCTTGATCGCCCAAATGGCTGTCTGGTCGAGGTTATCCTTGAACGAAGGCATGCCGCGTCCGGTGCCGTTCATGACACGGCCAATGAAGTACTCGTCATCCCACTCTTCCAGTTCCCGCAAATCCGGTGTCATGCCGCCGGACATGGCTTCAATACCGTGGCACACGGCACAGTTGCCGGCGTAACCGCTCTTGCCAACCTTTACGGCTTCATCGTGTTTTGCGCTGTGCTCGTTACCTTCACGGAACGGATTTTCCATCAGGGCTTCCTTACCCAGGTCGGGCAGGCTCCCGGTATCCACTTCCTGAGGGGTAACGTCTCCGTGGGACATGGCAACACCGGCCGTCGCCATCAAACCGGCGGCAACCAGGGCCTTTAAAGAAAATGAAACTGACATGTTGTTATACCTCTGTTTTGAATCCCCGTGCGCTGGCTACTTGTTGTAAATGCATTGCCAGCTACCTCTTCCCAGTCTAGGAACACGCCACAGCGATCAGAATGCCACTTTCGCGCCTACGACCTAGTTCCTTGGTAGTAGGCTCCACGGAGATCCCACCCATTCCCCGACACCGAAAGCCCGGGGAATAGTTCTTTAGTACCGCAAGTTTCCTACTTTCTGAATATTTCGAAGCCCCTCCCCGTTCCCTAAGCTGGATGCAACAACAATATTGAAGCAGGGGGACAGCATGAGTGGATTTCGACGCAAGGCCCTGACAGCCGCCTTACTCTGTGGCTGGTGGTTGGCGCCGGCCGTCGCACTGGCGCTGGATGTGAAGGTCGGGTACATCCAGTGGGTTCCCGACCAGGGCCCGGTGCTTTCCAACGTGACTCCCGAACCGGAAGACGCCGGTCTTCGTGGCGCCGAACTGGCCATCGACGATAACAGCACCACCGGCAAGTTCCTGGGCCAGACCTATTCACTGCAGAGCAAAGTGGCCGATTCCGGAGAAGCCGCGATTGCCGCCTTCGAGGCCATGAGCCAGAGCGGCATGGAACTGTTTGTCGTGAATGCACCGGCTCAGACCCTGAAAACCATCCTGAGCAAAGCCGGCGACAACACCCTGATCTTTAACGCCGGTGCCAAGGACGACGCCCTGCGCACCGGGGAATGCCATACCAACCTGCTGCACACCATGCCCAGTTACGCCATGCTCACCGACGCCCTCGGCCAGTGGCTGAACCAGCGGCGCTGGGATGAAGTGTTCCTGATTACCGGGCCCACCGAAGCCGACAAGGGTTGGGCCGATGCCTTCCGCCGCTCTGCCAAACGCTTTGGTCTGAAAATTGTCGAGGACAAACCCTGGACCTTTGATGCCGACCTGCGGCGCACCGCCTCGAAGGAGCTGCCATTGTTTACCCAGGCCAGCGATTACGATGCCGTGGTGGTGGCGGACGTGAGGGGCGATTTCGGCGAGTACGTGCCATTCAACACCTGGCTGCCCAGACCGGTCGTTGGTACCCAGGGCATGTCACCGGTGACCTGGCACCGGGTGGTGGAAAGCTGGGGCGCGGCACAACTGCAAAACCGCTTCCGCGACCTGGCCGGCCGCGACATGAACGGTGAGGACTACGCCGCCTGGGCCGCGATTCGTTCCATTGGCACCGCCGTGACCGACCTCAGTAGCGCGAACCCGGTCGAGATCCGCAACTTCCTGTTCAGTGACAAATTCCAGCTGGCAGCGTTCAAAGGCCGCAAGCTCACCTATCGCGACTGGAATGGGCAACTCCGGCAACCGATCCCCCTGGTTCACCCACGGGGGCTGGTCGCCCGGGCACCCTTTGAAGGCTTCCTGCACCCCAATACTGAAATGGACACGCTCGGCTTCGACAAGCCCGAGAGCGACTGTCGGATTAATGGCTGACCGCTTTGGCGGCGGTTCCTCAAAACAAGAAGGAGTTACACCATGATATCTTTATTCAAGCATACCGCACTGGCCGCCATGATCGGGCTGTCGACGCCGGCGCTGGCCAGTCTGGCGTATGTGTCCAACGAGAAGGACGACACCATTTCGGTCATCGATACCGATTCCATGGACGTGGTAGAGACCATTGAGGTAGGGCAGCGCCCACGGGGCATCCTGTTGTCCAGGGACTACACCAAACTGTATATCTGCGCCAGTGACGACGACACCGTACAGGTGCTGGATCTGGCCACCCGCAAGATCGTCGATACCCTGCCCTCCGGTGAAGATCCGGAGCAGTTCTCCCTGCACCCCAACAACAAGCACCTGTACATCGCCAATGAGGACGATGCCATCGTGACAGTGGTGGACGTGGACACCAAGGATGTTCTGGCCCAGATTGATGTCGGTATTGAACCGGAAGGCATGGCGGTGAGCCCGAACGGCAAGTGGGCGGTGAACACCTCCGAAACCACCAGCATGCTGCACTGGATCAACACCGAAACTTTCGAGATCGAGAAGAACATCGTGGTCGGCCAGCGGCCCCGCCATGTGGAGTTCAGTAAAGACAGCAAGATTGCCTGGGCCTCGGCGGAAATTGGCGGCACCGTGCATATCATTGACGTGGACAACCTTGAGCAGATTCACGAAATGACGTTCAAAGTACCCGGTGTCAACCAGGACCGCGTCCAGCCGGTGGGTATCGAGCTGACCTCCGACGGCAAGTACGCCTTCGTGGCCCTCGGCCCCTCCAACCACGTAGCGGTGGTGGATGCTAAAACCTACGAAGTGCTGGATTACCTGCTGGTGGGCAGCCGGGTCTGGCAACTGGACCTGGACAAGGACGAGAAGCATCTCTATACCACTAACGGCGTGTCCGGCGATGTGTCGGTCATCGACGTGGAGGATCTGAAGGTGATCAAATCCATCAAGGTAGGCCGCTACCCCTGGGGTGTGGTCATCGATCCCACTTCATAACACCACCATGACCATTGAAGCCCGGAATATCAGCTTTCGCTACGGCGACAAGCCTGTACTCAAGGAGGTCAGCTTTACGCTGACCTCTGGCCGTTTTCATGCCCTGCTGGGCCCCAACGGCGCCGGCAAGTCGACACTGTTTGGTCTGCTGACCCGGCTGCTGGCACTGCAGCAGGGGGAACTCCTGCTGGCCGGGCAATCGTTGAAGAAACAACCCTCCGAGGCGATGCGACAGATCGGTGTGGTGTTCCAGCAGAATGCCCTGGATCTGGACCTGACGGTGCGCCAGAACTTGCTCTACCATGCCGCTCTCCATGGTCTGTCCCGCAAGGAGGCCCGCAAACGGGGCGACCGCGAACTGGCGCGTTTCGAGCTGCTGGAACGGGCGAACGATCCGGTACGGAAACTCAATGGCGGCCATCGCCGGCGGGTGGAGATTGCCCGCGCACTGCTCCATGGGCCCTCACTGCTACTGCTGGATGAACCCACCGTGGGCCTGGATGTCGCCAGCCGCAGGGCGCTGAACGATCACGTCCGCACGCTGTGTGACGAAGCGGGGCTGACGGTACTGTGGGCCACACACCTGATTGAGGAGGTTCGTCAGGACGACCGGGTGCTTATCCTGCATCAGGGCCAGCTACTGGCCGATGGCTCCGGCCATGCCATTTGCGAGGCCGAAGGCACCCGCGACCTGGCGGAAACCTTCCACACCTTGACCGGAGCCGGATAACCATGAAAGCTGCGCATTACTGGCATTGTTTCGTTGGCATCCAGACCCGGGAGTGGCTGCGGTTCTGGCAGCAGCGCACTCGCTTTGCCAGCGCCCTGGTGCGGCCGCTGCTGTGGCTGGTGGTGTTTGCCGCCGGCTTTCGCGCGGTGCTGGGGATTTCTATTATTCCACCCTACCAGACCTACATTACCTACGAGACCTACATTGCCCCGGGACTCTGCGGGATGATTATTCTGTTTAACAGTATGCAGGGCGCCCTGTCCATGGTGTATGACCGGGAGCTGGGGAGTATGCGGGTGTTGTTGATGAGCCCGCTGCCACGGCCATTTTTGCTGGTGACGAAGCTGCTGGCGATGGGGGTGGTGTCGGTTGGCCAAGTGTATGTGTTTCTGCTGCTGGCGTTACTGGTGGATGTGGAACCGCCGGTGTGGGGCTACCTTGCGGTGTTGCCGGCACTGGTGCTGACCAGTTTGATGCTCGGCGCACTGGGCCTGCTGATTGCTACCTGGATCAAGCAGTTGGAGAACTTTGCCGGGGTGATGAACTTCGTCATTTTCCCGATGTTTTTTATGTCCTCGGCACTGTATCCACTGTGGAAAATGAACGAAGCGAGCCCGTGGTTGTACTGGATTTGCCAGTTCAACCCGTTTACCCATGCGGTGGAGGCGATCCGCTTTTCGCTGTATCTGGAGTGGAACCCGATGGCGTATGGCATTACTGCAGGAGTAACTGTGGTGTTGGCACTGCTGGCGACGGCTGGATTCAGGCCTCAGAGGACCAAGATTCTTGGTACTTCCAAGCCTGCTTGATCGGGGGAAATGGGCTGTGGGCTACTCTCATACTGTGGAGGGGCGAATACCTATAACCAGCATTGTGTAGAGTTGGCTGAGAACAACTACCCGGGATTCGTCTTCGCGTATGGCATACGTCGAAAGATCTATTCCGACATTAACAAGAGGTAGTGTGAAATGAGCAACTCAAAAATGAAAGCTGCCTTGGACAGTGTGCTCCAGCAGACCACGGGACGCCATGGTGGCACCCCTGGCGTAGTGGCCATGGTTACCGATCAGGACCGCAATCTCTATGAAGGCGCTACGGGAGTAAGGGAACTGGGCAAGCAAACCCCTATGGACTTGGACACGGTGTTTGCCATCTTCTCTTCCACCAAAGCGATTGTCAGTGTCTGTGCGCTACAGCTGGTTGAGGAAGGGCTGCTACGACTTGATGATCCGGCGGGGAAGTACCTCCCGGAGCTGGACGAATTGCAAGTGCTTGAGGGGTTCGGTGCGGATGGTCAACCCCGACTCCGGTCGCCAAAGCGCAGGATTACGGTCAGTGACCTTCTCCTGCATACCTCGGGGCTTGGCTACGATTTTTTCAGCACGGAGGACAAACGCTACCGGCAGCTAAAGGATATCCCATCGATTATCACCTGCACCAAAGAATCGATACAGACGGTGCTACAGCACGATCCGGGTGATGCGTGGACCTATGGAGTAAATGCCGATTGGCTGGGGCTGATCGTGGAGAAGTTGCGAGGAAAACGCCTTGGCGAGGTTATGCACGAGCGCGTATTCCCGCCCCTTGGCATGACAGACACCGCATTTTCGGTAAACGATGACATGATGGCTCGACGAGCCACAATACATTCGAGGACCGAGGACGGCCAGTTGGTGCCCGTTCCAGAGTTGGCCTTACCGAGAGAACCTGCGATGGACATGGGCGGGCATGGCCTCTATGGCACCGTCAGGGACTACATGAAGTTCATACGTATGATCCTGAACGACGGTGCCGGCGAGAACGGCAGGGTGCTAAAACCTGAAACGGCACACCTGCTGGCTAAAGACGGCTACGCTGGCACGAGCATTCCAATCGGATTCTGGGAGACATCCGATCCTGGCCTCGCTAACAGTGGTGAGTTTATGCCGGGGGTGGATAAGGGTTGGTCCCATGCCTTCATGATTAACCGTGAGAAGGCACCTACAGGACGTTCTCCCGGCTCAATGGCCTGGGCCGGCCTCGCCAATTGCTACCTGTGGATCGATAAGACCAAGGGGATCGGCGGATATTGGGCTACTCAAATTCTGCCATTCTACGATTGTTCATCGTATCCGGGCTTCTATGAGTTCGAGGCTACGACCTATAACAATCTGGACTGATTGGCGTATGACTGGAGTGGTGGCCATACAGGACAGCTCACCTGGTCAACTCAAGCTTCCGCAGCTGTCCCAGAATTTCATGGGTCAGGCGGGGATCACTGACGGCATCATCCCATTGAAGACGCGCGGGCTTGCCATCGAGGTACCAAAGCCGGTTCGCCAGAATTCCGGCGTCAGTATCGTCATGGGTCACGCAAATCATGGCCATACCCGGATTGGCATCCAGAATCCCGGCAATCAGTGTTTTCAGCTCACCGGCCATTACCGGATCCAGTGACGCAAACGGCTCGTCCAGTAACAGCAGATCCGGCTTTACCGCCAGGCAGCGGGCAAGCGCCGCTCTGCGGGCCATACCGAGGGAAAGCTGGTCCGGCAGGTAGTGGCCATATCCTTTCAGACCTACGCTAGTCAGGTGGTCCTCTGCTTCCTGCGGAGTTGCGCCTGCCAATTGGAGATTGGCGCTCAGGGTTCGCCAGGGTAGCAGACGATGTTCCTGGAACAGGTAGCCGACCCGGAGATTGTCACGGCAGGTGATTGCTTCCGGTGAGATGGTTTTGTCCAGACCGGCAATGGCGTTCAGCAGGGTGGTTTTGCCGATGCCTGAAGGCCCAAGCAGGCAGATACGGTCGCCCCGTTCGATAGTGGCGAAGACTTCCCCAAGCACAGGCTGGCCAAAGCTGCGGCCGGCGATCCGCAGTTCAAGCATGGGCGGCCTCCGGCTGACGCCAGCGGCTGGAGCGGCGTTCCAGGGGCTGCAGGATGGTCAGTTCGATCAGCTGGACCACGGCAATGAACGCCAGGCTATAGGCCAGGATGGAGGCGACGTCGAAGACCTGGAAGGCCAGATGGAGCTGGAAGCCGACGCCATTGGAGCGGCCCAGCAGTTCGACCACCAGGACGATTTTCCAGATCAGGGCCAGGCCGCCGCGGGTGGCGGCCATCAGGTAGGGAAACAGTTGCGGTACCCAGATGTCGTGGAATCGCTGCCAGCGGGTGAAGTCGTAGACGGTGGCCATTTGCTCCAGCCGGTAATCCAGACTGCGGGCGCCTTCGCGGACGGTGACGGCGACATTCGGCACTTTGTTGATGACAACCGCCATGACTGCCGCCACCTCCACCAGCCCGAACCAGACGTACATCAGGATGATGGTGACCAGTGCGGGCAGGTTGAGCAGTAACACCAGCAATGGGTCAAACAGGGCGTTGGTGGTGGCGGAACGTCCCATGCAAACACCGATGAACGCACCCAGGGACATGGCGAGCACAAAGGCCACCATCACACGACCGAAGGTGGCGCCCAGGTGATGCCAGAGATCACCGGCAGCGGCCTCTCGTATCAGCGTATCGAGTACCTGGAGTGGCGTTGGCAACAGCGGTGACTGGATCAGCCAGGCGATCAGTGCCCAGATGAGCACGAAACCCGGCAACACCACCCAGTAACTCCAGAGGGGTGGTCGCCCCTTTACGGCAGGGCTTTTGGGGTTAGTCACGGCTCACTCCGGTAGAAGAGCGGGGCCGGCATCAGGTTGTCTGCATCGGCTCCGGTGAGTACCAGTAGCCGATGCAGGTGGGCTATCCGCCGATCGGTTTGCGGCGCCGGTATACCGGCATTGAATCCGTCTCGAAGTGCCTGAAAAACGCCCTTGTCCGGGTTGGCCATTAATGGGCGCAGTCGTTCCCAGTAGGCGGGTTTGTCCGCCAGCTCGGTTTTGGCCTCGCGCAGAGAATCGGCAAAGCGCCGGATCAACGATCGATGCTCCTGCGCCCAGCTAGCCGGGAAAACATAGCCCAGCATGGGCAGATTGGTATCCAGATCCAGGGCGGTCAGCAGGTCGGCCATCCGGAACGCAGAGCGCCAGCCACCCTCGCCTTTGAGGCGCGCCGCAAAATGCCAGTAGGTCACAATCACATCCACCTGTCCCCGCTTGAGGGCCTGGTTGAGCAGTGGCGGTGCCGCGAACTGAACATCCGCGGAATCTGACAGGTCGAGCCCCTGTTGGGCGGCGACTTTCTGCAGCAGTATCCAGCCCTTGCTATCCGGACCACCGGCCACACCGATTCGTTTGCCGGCGAGGTCCGCCACGGATTGGGTGGTAGAGCCGTCCGCCACCACAATGTCGCCAATCTGGCTGGAAAACGGAAGATACAGGTAGGGAGTGCCGGCCTGGTATCGCGACTGCGCCCAGAGCAGATCCGCCACAGCGCCATTCACCGAACCGCTGGTGACCGCAAGACGGGAGGCCGGCAGGTTGGCCACCAGTTCCAGGTCCAGACGGTAACCGTGTTTGCGGTCCAGACCCCGGTGGAGGATGTGATCCAGCTCCCAGTGCGCCGTGCCGAACTGCAGCACGCTGACCGACAGCACCGGAGGTTCGCCGGGTTCCCGGGCGTGTGCGGCTGGCAGTACCGTCAGAAACACCAACATCAGCGCAGCTAGCCAGGCGGCATGACGGCTGGCTTCGAACGGCTTGAAATATCGGCTTGTTACGGGCTGTTGGCTCATCCTTCCACGATACGAAGCCCGCCGCCACGCAAGAATAGTACTTTGGTGCCTGTTTTTTGGTGCGATGGTCGCATTCAACCAGAGGCGCGGATAGCGTGTAATGAAATCATCACAATAATAAACAGAGGATCGACTCCGTTTCCGGAGATTCTCTGCACAGGAGGCCGCCATGCTTAATGAGCTCGATGCCGCACTCACTTCCGAAAAGCGCTATCATGATTCGGAAGCACTCCCCGATAATGAAAACAAACAGGTAGAACCATCCATGGAGCCGGCTTACAAGATACTGATCGCCGACGACCACCCGCTATTCCGTGAAGCGATCAGCAGTGTGATCGCTTCCGGGTTCGAGGGCAGTGAGATCATTGAAACCGATGATCTGGACAGCGCCCTGGACATTACGCGGGAGAATGACGACCTGGACCTGATCCTGCTGGACCTGAACATGCCCGGCATGCACGGGCTGAACGGCCTGATTACCCTGCGCAACGAAGCGCCCACCATTCCCGTGGTGATTGTCTCGGCGGAAGAAGACAAGCAGGTCGTGTTGCAGGCCATCACCTACGGCGCGGTCGGTTTTATTACCAAATCCTCGCCACGAGCCCAGATGACCGAGGCGATCCAGCAGATTCTCAATGGCAATGTCTACCTGCCCTCGGACATCATCCGTACCGGCAAGGAAAGCAACAGCCGCCGCAGTCGCCATGAAGACAACCCGATTTCACCGGAGCTGCTGAACTCCCTGACACGTCGCCAGCTACTGGTACTCGAGCGCATGTCCAAGGGCGAATCCAACAAACAGATTGCCTACAACCTGAACATCGCCGAGACCACGGTGAAGGCCCATGTATCGGCCATTTTGCGTAAGCTTGGGGTGCACAATCGGGTACAGGCCATTCTGTCCGCCAGTGATGTGGATTTCAGTCAGTACCTGAAACGGTAAACCGGTTTATCAGGCTTATTTGTCGGATTACGCCTTTGGCTAATCCGACCTACGTTGCAAACATTCAAGCTCATCCCGCGTAGGTCGGGTTAGGCGCAGCCGTAACCCGACATCCATCGCCGATCTCAGCTTCTCAGCAGATGACTCAGCGCACTGCGCAACTTCAGCGGTTTCACCGGCTTGTTCATCAACAGGTACCCCAAATCACGGATATGCTGTTTGAGCTCATTGGTATAGTTGGCAGTAATCATCACCACCGGCGCCGGGCAACGGCGACGGCCGTTGATCTCCGCCACCACATTCACGCCATTTTCATCGTTGTCCAGATGGTAGTCCGCCAGGATCAGATCCACCGGGCTGTCGGCCGGGTCCAACTGGCGCTCCAGATCCTCCAGAGACACCGCCGTCACCACGCGGCAGTCCCAGCCTTCCAGCAGGGTTTTCATACCCTGGCAGATGGACGGATCATTATCGATCACCCAGATCCGGGCGCCGCCCAGACCGCTGTCAAAGGACACCGACCGGTTCTGATCCTCAGCCGGTCGCCGGGGCTGCAGCTGGCCAAGGGGAACCTTGACGCTGAACACGGATCCCTTGCCTTCAATGGAAGACACACTCACCTCATGGCCCAGCATGCGCGAGATCTTGTCCACGATGGCCAACCCAAGCCCCAGCCCCTTGTCGGGCTGTGAGCCGGATGGCCGGATGCGTTTGAATTCCTGGAAGATCTCGGTCAGCTTGTCTTCCGGGATCCCCGGGCCAGTGTCCCAGACCTGTAGCAGAACGTGATCCTGCCGCCGTCGGCAGCCCAGCAGGATGCGGCCATTGCCGGTATAGCGGATGGCATTGGTGAGAAAGTTCCTGAGAATCCGCGCCAGAAGCTGGGAATCGGACTCCACGATCGCGGAGCTGGCAACGAAGTCCAGCCGCAGGTCTTCGGCCGTGGCCATTTGCCGGAATTCCCGGGCGATGTTATTGAGCAGGTCCCGCAGATCGAACGCTGTCACGTCGGGCTTGATCACCCCGGCATCCAGCTTGGAGATGTCCACCAGGGTGCCCAACAGGTTCTCCACGTCATCCAGGGAGGTACTCACCGATCGCACCAGCCCCTCGGCCTTGGGCCCGAACGACTGCTCCAGAAGCGCACTGGTGAACAGACGGGCGGCGTTCAGGGGTTGCAGCAGATCATGACTGACGGCGGCCAGGAATTTGGTCTTGGACAGGTTCGCCCGCTCCGCTTCCAGTTTGGCGTCCCGCAGCCTGGCCTCTACCGCGGCCCGCTCGGTAATTTCCTGACGCAGCTGATTGTTCAAGCCGGTCAACGCCGAGGTACGCTCCTTGACCCGCCGTTCCAGATTGTCGTAGGCCTGCTCCAGCGCCAGGGCGGTCTTGCGACGATCGGTAATGTCCCGGATCAACACGAAGAAGCCGGTAACGTCTCCGTCCTCGTCGACGTTGGGTACATAGGAGCGCAGCATATAACGCACGTCCCCCTGCTCGCCGGTTTCCTCAAACTCGAAGGTGACGCTGTTTCCCGCCAGCGCCTGTCGCATCTGCGGCAACAGGCGCTGGTACAGATCGGCGGAGTGCACCTCATCCAATGGCCGGCCAAGAGGCGACTCGCCGGAGCGGCCATACCAGGACTCATACACCTTGTTGCAGAACTGCACCGTAAGATCCGCACCGACATAGGCTATCAGCGCCGGCACATGGTCTGTCACCACCCGGATCCAGCGTTCACTTTCCTCCAGCGCCTTGATGCGCCGCGCCATCTCACTGTTCTTGACGTCGGTGATGTCGGAATAGAGCACCACCAGACCACCCTCACGGGTGGGCCTCTCGGTCATCTGCACCCAGCGGTCGTTGGCGAGCAGGAAGACAACGCCCTCGGAATCCGGGTGGCTGTGCTCCTCAACAACCAGACCGGAACTGACCGCCTGCGCCTTCACATCCACTATGGAGGTGCCCGGCTCTGGCACCTCCACACCGGCGTGGTGCCAGTAGCTGCGAAAACGACTGTTGCTCTGGATCAGGCGGTGCTGGTGATCGAACAGGACAAAGCCGTCAGCAATGCTTTCAATGGCATCGCTGAGGCGCTGGCGAGTGGTTTCGGCTTCGACGCGGGCGCGGCTCAGGGCCTTGTTACTGGCTTTAAGCTCCTCCATGGTCTGGTTGAGGGCCTCGGTGCGCTCGCGCACCTGCTCCGCCAGCACCACGGAATGTTCAAAGGCGGCGTAGGGTTCAGGCTTGTGGGAGGAGCCGGACTCCACCCGAACGATCAGAGCATCGCGGATGCGGCGCAGGCGCTCATTCTCCGCTTCAAGCTCGGCGATGCGCCGGTCCCTGTCATCAGCGGCAGTGTCACTCTTGCACGGCACGGGCTTCAGGCTGGCCAATGACCACCCCCGTAAAGGTCTGGTTAATGTGCATACCGTCGAACTGCTCGCCGTATGTGTTGAAACCGATCACCTTGTGATGGCGAAGGAACTCAGACACCGCCTCCACTTCCCCGGTCAGCTCTGCCTCCAGCCGACGCAGGAAACAGTCACACCCGATGGTCACCAGCGGTGGTCCCACCACCCGCTCGGACGCTTCGATCTGGGCCCGCACACTGTCCAGCAGACCTTCCGGCTCCATCGCTGTCATCACAATGCCGGTTTCCACCGCACAGTAGAATGTCAGGCTCTTGTCCGGGTTGACCCGCTGAACCGAACGCACAAAGTAATGCCCGCCAATTTTCACGCCCATGGGGCGCAGCGCAAACACCTTGCGGTCCAGGGCATCCACCTCCACGCCAACGGCACGGGCATAGGCATCGGCTGCGGGCTCGGCGTTGAGTTCGTAAACGGTGCGGCTTTCCGGGCAGGCATCGGTAACCACCAGTTTTTCACTGCGTTCAACCATGTGGTGGGTGGAAAACACCCGGAAATCCAGTGGCGTATTGACCAACAACACCGTCGCCGCTCCGGTATGGAACTGGCCGTCGTAGTAGACGTGGGTATTGGCAAGGCGCTCGTCGTCTCCGGCTGATCCGCCGAATTGCGGGATGGTACCGAGCGCTGCGTTAAGCGTCGCCAACACCAGTTCCTCCCGGCTGGAAAGACCATCCAGTAGGGTAATCGCAAAGGTATTGCCTTTGACTGGCGCGAGTTTGGCATCACGACATGTGGACAGCAGGCCGTCGATAACACCCTGAGCGTCCTGCAGGGTAAACCGGTCGAGCTCCCGAATCAGTGCGCAGTCAATGGCAAAATAGCGGTTATCGAAGCCAATGGCGGTAATACATCCGCGACCATAACCCTCCGGCGTAATCTCCCCGGCTGACGTACACCCGCACACACGCACGCCCTGAAAAGCATGGTCAAGGGCAATGCCGAGACGGCCGAGATCGTACTCCGCGGAACAAAAGAACAGCACACATCCCAGGTGCTCATGGTTCAACTGACTGGCGAGGTTGGTGGCTGCCAGCATCGGGTCGCGAACACTGGAGCTCGCTACCCGGACGGCGGGCAGGGTCGTCGCTGGCTTCATAAATGCGGGTCCCGAGAATGGATGACTTTCCACCGATTCTACGCCATCCGCAAACGCAGCCAATGCGACTTCAGTGCTTTTAATGGGCGCGCCAAAATGATCGTAAGCCATTGATTAAAAACCCTCCTGAATCAATGCCTGGCGGCGCGGCCGGTCTGCACGAAGACAAACCGGCACTTTAGTCTTAGATGACCCGGTGCTACGGACGACCTCCCGTTTTCCACAGCAAGGTCTACTGCTTAGAACGTTACGACAGCGCCGAGGGCAAGGGTATCGGCATCCACTGCAGTAGCGCCCGTGGATTTGGCTTCTTGCTCGAACATGTTGTATTCGGCAACCAACTTGAAGTTACTGTTCACATCATGGAACACGGCCAGGGAGGTGTTCTCCGTCTCGAAATCTCCCTGATCGGAATCCGTTTCGCCGTAAGAGGCCACGAAGCGATTGCTACCCAGCGTATAAGACGCCTGGACCAGATAGCCATCGGCATCTTCTTCCGAAGGCAGTGCGCCATCGGTGAGCAGGACCGGCGCATCCCCTTCCGATGTGAAGCCGGACGCCGTCAGTGACAAGCCTGCTACCGCAGCTTTAAGACCGTAGCCGATACCCTGGCTGTCGATTTCGGTGGTCGCGTTTTCTGAGCTCTGATGACGACCATTGACCCAACCGGTCAATGCCACGCCACTGAGGTCGGCGCTGTAGGTGACTTCCGCCTCAAAGCGGGGTGCTGACTGCTCGGATTGGGCACCGGGGGTGGTATCGGCTGGTTCAAAGATACCGGCGGCCACTTTCAATCCCCCCATCTCCGGGGACCGGTAGGTAATCTGAGCTGACGGATTCGGATACGGGTAGCCGGTGCGGATGTTGCCAAAAGAGACGCCGGTGGCCGCACCCGGGGAGCCAAAGCCCATGAGAATTTCGTCGAGGAAGATGTTGGAGCGGGCGTATAAACCGAAGTCCTTACCGATCAGAACCTGACCGAAAGAACCATCGACTGTGGCATACAGTTGACGAACATCAATCGCTGTATCGGTTGGCGACTGAAGGCTGTCATTGATCGTGTTCCAGAACGAGGAGCGGCCACCCATCGTCAGATCGCCCACTTCCTTGCTGAAGTTGAAACCAATGGTGTTCGGCAGAAACCCCATCTTGACGTCTGAGCTGCGGGCATCGGCCACCTTGTCGTCACGGTTTACGTAAAAAGCGTTGAAGTAACCGTCGACGGAAAAGCTGGTGCCGTCCTCGTTGTAAATCTCAACGGCCGCATTGGCGCCGGCGCTTGCCCCCATGGCAGCAGCCATCGCAATCGCTAACCCTGACTTTCGAAAATTGTTGTTGTTCATAGTTCCCCCGGTTGTTTTTGGAAATCTGGGATCGGGGTGCCGAGTAATCCGGCCGCCCCAGGCGTAGGTCTGTCGCCTGAATTCCATGGTCGGTTAAGGCTGGAGTGGGGAAAATGCGCCAAGGGGGCAGGTTTTCTGATCTTTTAGGAGGCCTGTGAATCAGGACTTTTGGATTAATACCCGCCAGATACGGGCAATGACAGCGGAATAAAATGGGAAGGCGGGTCAGCCGGTGAAAGCATCCAGTTCTTCGAGGCAATCGGTCAGGAACCGCGAGGGGGAGGCCATGACGGCCTCATCGGCCACGACCCCAAACTGAACCGAGCCAGCGTAACTGACAATACTCACCCCCAGGCCGATGTCCCCGGCCTGGGGTACCCAGAACATCTGCTCGGTGATGCGGCAACCGGCCAGGTAACGCTCCTCACGGGATCCGGGCACGTTGGACACCACGGCGCTGGCCTTGCGACAGAACACATCGGCCACCGGCTGACGCCAGGGCTCAGGCACCAGCGAGGCGCTGGCGGTCAGCCCCCAGGCAATGCCGGGCTGCCAGCTTTTCTTTAGCCGGCGAGTTTCGTGTTTGATCCGGTAGAGTCGTTCCAGCGAGCTTTCACCGTCCACCGGCAGAGGAACGAAAACCGTACCGAAACAATTGCCCAAGGTGCCGGGCTCAGGCTTGATGCCGGCGGGTAGCTGACCGCGAATGTCTACCGGGACAGCCGCATGGAGCACGGCCTCGTCCAGGTCCACCTGACCGGCGGCCAGCTGCTTGCGCACGGCGGCCGCCACACAGCTGAGCAACACGTCATTGATGGTCACCCCGCTCAGACGGGCAATGTCCTGGAAGCGTGACAACGCCACGGGTGTCGACCAGCAGCATTGACGTCGCCCCAATAAGTCATGTTTGAGGGATGACGGCGAGTCTTCCGGTTCCACCAGGAACTGGCTCACCTCGTTCACCAGTTTCAGGCCCGTCTGGGCAACCCGTTCCAGTACCTTGCCAGCATCCTGCAGGCTGCCTGAGGAGCCTTCGGCGTGTCCTTCCATATCACCGGAGCGGTTTCCGGATGCCTCCGCCAGTTCACTGCCGATCAGCTCCCGGAACCAGGCGCCTGCCGCCAGGCTCCAGCGTTGCAGATCAGGGGTTTCCGGCGCTCCGTAGAGCGCAGGTAACTGTTGCGGGGATGGCGGGCAAATCCGTTCAAAGATCCCCAACAGCGACAATCCGTCGGCATAACAATGATGCATCCGCAATAGCAGGGCGGCACCGCCCTCGGCGTTGGGCGCAAGCCAGAATTTCCAGCGCGGTCGGTAGTCCGGCAGGGGCTGGTTCAGTCGGGCGGATACCCATTCCTGGAGCTGATCCGGGGAAAACGCGTCCGGGGTGACGCGCAGGTGGTGCTTCAGATCGAATACCGGGTCGGCTTCCCACCACCAGCCCGGCGCCCGGCGCACCGGCATATAACGGAACCGCTGCCAGGCCAGCCAGTAGACCTCCAGAAACTCTCGCAGCCGCGTTTCCGTCAGGCCCTCCACCCGCAGCATGACCGTGATGGTCATGGGGTTTTCAGGTCGTTCCAGGGCCAGCCATGCGGAATCCACAGGTAACAGGAGATGTGAGTCCTCTTGGTTCAAATCTGGCTGTCCCCGGGTGGATTGACGAACGTTGAATGAATGGCGAATCCCGCATTGTGCCAGACAAGTACAGACGGCTCCATATAAGGCGCCCACTCCCCGGAATTACAAAAAATTACGCGCATGTAACTTTTCGCCTCTATACTGGTTATAACACTTAATGGAATGGTTATTACTGAGCCCGAGGCGGGTATCGACCCGCCAACCAAGCAGACTATTGGCCGTGGGCGTTCGTATATTGAGTAACCAGCGCCAATAACTCTGGCCCGGGAACGCGTTAAAACAGTCACTATCAGCACACACCAATTCCAAAAGCAGTCTTCCACGGTGCTGACAGGAGAACGGTTATGAAAGCGAGCCATGTTCGCAAACTGATACAACCGATTGAAAACGCCTACTCCGAGATGTTCTCGGGGCGTGTCTACCGTGTCGGCAAGGGTGCGGTTTCCGTCCGCAACCACAGCGGCAAGGCGGAACAGACGGTTATTGGTGTGCACGGTTTCCTGGAGAACCACTGTTACTTCACGCAGGCCTATGAGGCGCCCACCACGGAGCTCATCCTGCTGACCTGCAGCAACTACCATATCCCGGTCAACGGCGTGACGCCGGAAGCCCCGGAATGGGAAGTGCCCATCAAGCACCTCGAGGGCACCATTGAGTACGACGCCTGCATACTGAACCAGGCCGTCGCCAACCTTCCCGGCACCGACAACATTCGTGTTCACGGTCATTCCCGGGGCGGCGCCGTCATCCTGGAGGCCATTCGCCAGTGGCCGGAACTCTATGACAACGTAGAAGTCGTCCTGGAAGCGCCGGTGCTCCCCCAGGCCAAACTCCATGGCCTGGTCACCACCATTCTGGAGCCGGTCAGCCATGGCATGTGGCCCTGGCTGATCCGCCTGATCAATACCGCACCGTCTTCCGCCTATGGCCAGACCTTCTTTGGCAAGATGAATCCGCGCAAGAAACAGTTACTGAGCAAGCTGTTCTCAGCCACGAAGGATCACCTCACCATTGTGCGCAATATCGAGAACATCATGGACTGGATGGAGCGGACCGATACCAGCGTTTACAACAACGTGCGTCACGGTACCTTCCTGATTCCGGGCGTGGACCGCATTCTGGACCGTAACGCAATGCTGGCCAGCGCGCGCCAGAGCCCTACCACCATGCGCATTGTCGAAACCCAGGCTCCCAGCCATTTCATAACCCTCGACAGCAAGGAGTGGGTTCCCGATTTCGAGACCCAGCCCACCGCCGCTCAGGGCTGATACTGCCATCTGATTGCCGGCTCCGGTAAACTCGCAGCTTTCCTGCCACAGGTTTACCGGAGCACACATGTACCGCGAGCGCCTTGTCGCCACTGAAGTCCACTCTGACAGCGCCCGTCGACTGCAGTACCTGCTGATCAACTATCACGACTTCCGCCAGCGCAAGGCGTCACACCCCCTGCTGGAAGACACTTTCCGGATTGCCGACTGGCAGGCCGAGCGCCTGAAACGAACCCACCAGGATCTATACCAACACCCGGGCTACCACACCGGCCTGGAGTTCCTGCTGACCGATCTCTACGCCCCGGCAACCATGACCCGTCGTGACGACAATATCGACCGGGTATTTCCAAAAATGGTGAAGTGGCTTCCTGACAATCTGCTGGATACCTTTGCGGGGCTGGTGGAACTGAACCTGATCACCCAGCGTCTGGACCTGGACCTGACGGAAACGCTCCGGCGCGATGGTGTGCCGAGCCAGGGCTTAACCAGCGATCAATACTGTGCGGCTTTTCGCGCCAGCCCCGGCCTGGAACAACGTCACCGCCAGATTGCGCTGGTGGCCGAGGTCGGCCAGCAACTGGATCACTACGTCCGTAACCGCACCCTGGGCTGGCTGCTCAGCATGACCCGCGGTCCGGCGGAAATGGCAGACCTGAGCGACCTGCACAGCTTCCTGCACCGGGGCTATACTGCGTTTCGCAAGATGGAAGACGTTGACGCCCTGATCGAACGGCTGGTCACCCGGGAGGCGCGGGTGCTGGACAACATCCTCAACCGGGTCCCAGAGCCGTTCAATCTCCCCGACGATCTGTGACCCGGGAGACGGCCGCTGGATCAGGCCTTGAGAATCTGATCCAGTTGAGAGTGAATTTCCTGCTCGATCCGTGACTTGAAAGGCCTCAGCAGCATGCCCAGTTCCAGGTGAATGTGCAGGTCATTGTGGTCGATGCTCAACTGGCCTTTCACGCCACTGCGCTTGAACCGCAGCACATCCCCTTCCCACTGGTAATTCACATCAAACTGCCTGGACAGATCCTGGGCCAGGGTTTCCGCCGCTTCACGAGCGTGCGCCTTGTCCAGGGAATGAGCGCGATGAACATCGATAACAGACATGAATCGGGATTCTCTTTAAAAATGGGAGGTTTTATAGTTTAAGGGGGTAATAAACTTGTAGCCACCCCCCTAACCGTTAGAATACGGGGTTCAGATTCTGACAGGACACCCCCATGAGCGAGCAACAAACGCCAGCCAACGAGAAGCCGGTCGGCACCCCGCAGGATGATGTCACCCACTTTGGCTTCCGCAATGTGCCGAAAAGCCAGAAGGCCGGTCAGGTCGCCGAAGTTTTCCATAACGTCGCCGGCAAGTACGACCTGATGAACGACCTCATGTCCATGGGCATCCATCGGCTATGGAAACGCTTCACCATCGAGCTCAGCGGCGTTCGCCCGGGGCACCAGGTGCTCGACATCGCCGGTGGTACCGGTGATCTGACCATGAAGTTTTCCGACCTGGTCGGCCCCACTGGCAAAGTCGTACTCGCCGACATCAATGCCTCCATGCTGCAGGTGGGTCGCGGTCGTCTGATGGATCGGGGTTACGCCGGTAACATTGAATTTGCCCAGGCCGATGCCGAACACCTGCCGTTCCCGGATAACACCTTCAATGCGGTGTCTATCGCCTTTGGCCTGCGTAACGTGACCGACAAAGACCAGGCCCTGCGGGACATGGCACGGGTACTCAAGCCCGGCGGCAAACTGATGGTGCTGGAATTCTCCAAGCCCACCAACCCGCTGCTGAACAAGGCGTACGACATGTATTCCTTTAACGCCCTGCCACTCATGGGCCAGCTGATTGCCGGCGACAGTGAAAGCTACAAGTACCTGGCGGAGTCCATTCGCATGCATCCGGACCAGGACACTCTCAAGGGCATGATGGAACAGGCCGGACTGGTGAACTGCAAGTACTACAACATGACCGGCGGCATTGTGGCCCTGCACGTGGGAATCAAGCCCTGATGTTTCCCGGCCCGACCCTGCTTGCCGCCGTGACCGCCGTCGTTGAGGGCGCATTGAACCGTGCCCTGGAACTAGACCCGGCCGGTCGTAAGGCGTTGATGAGCGCGTTGACAGGGCCGGTGGAATTCACCCTGACGGCCCCCGTGCCGCTGACGTTCACCCTGTATCAGACCGGTGATCGTGTGCAGGTCAACAGCCAGCCGGCGGAAGATCCGGCTTTACAGCTGGCCGGCAAGCCCATGGCATTCGCGGCGCTGGCCACCGGTGACGACCAGGTGTTCCGCCACGGCCGAATTCAGGTCAATGGCGACACCGCCCTGGCCCACCAGTTTCAGCGCGCACTGAACCAGCTGGAACCGGACTGGGAAGCAGCCCTGGCCCGCCATATTGGTGATGTGCCAGCCCACTTTATCGGCCAGCGCATTCGCGGTGCAGTGAAGTGGAGCCGTCAGGCTTTCGGCGCCCTCAACGCCAATATCGAAGAATACGTGCACGAAGAGAGCCGGACACTACCCGGGCGCCGCGAGCTGGAAGCCACGTTTGAAGACATCGACCAACTGAGCCTGCAGACCGACAGGCTGGAGGCCCGTGTCAGCCTGCTGGAACGCCACACCAACGAAGAGCCGCCGGAGACACCGTGACCCGCTTGCAACGCCTGTTCCGAATAGCCTGGGTATTTTGCCGTTACCGGCTGGACACGTTCCTGCCACTGGCCGAACTGCCCGGCCCGCTCAAGGTGTTTTTCCTGCTGGCCCCCTGGCACCTGTTTCCGCAACCAAAACTGAGCCGTGGCGACCGCCTGCGCCTGGCGATGGAAGAATTGGGCCCGGTGTTCGTGAAGTTCGGCCAGATTCTGTCAACGCGCCGGGATCTGCTGCCTGATGACATGGCCGAGTCACTGAAGCATCTTCAGGACCGCGTCCCCCCCTTTCCCAGCACCGCCGCGCGGGAGATCATCGAAACTTCCCTGGGCGCACCGGTTGCCGAGCTGTTCAGCGAGTTTTCCGCCGACCCGATGGCGTCGGCGTCCGTCGCCCAGGTGCACGCCGCCACCCTGCTCAATGGCCAGAAAGTCGTGGTCAAGGTACTGCGGCCGGGTATTGAGCGGGTGATTCAGCAGGATCTGGCCCTGATGTACCTGATGGCCGGCCTGCTGGAAAAATACTGGTCCGAGGGCAAACGCCTGCATCCGGTTGAGGTGGTGGCGGATTATGACTCCACCATCCACGATGAACTGGACCTGCAACGGGAAGCTGCCAATGCCAGTCAGCTGCGCCGCAACTTCGACAATTCATCGCTGATCTATATCCCCTTTATTGACTGGGATTACACCCGCAAAACCGTGCTGGTGATGGAGCGCATCCACGGCATACCCATTGCCGATGTGGCGGCGCTGCGGGAAGCCGGCGTGGACATGAAAGTGCTGGCGGAAAAAGGCGTGGAAATCTTCTTCACCCAGGTCTTCCGTGACAGCTTTTTCCACGCCGACATGCATCCGGGCAATATCTTTGTGGATGTCAGCAACCCGGCGGACCCGAAATACATCGCCATCGATTTTGGCATTGTCGGCACCCTGGCGCCGGACGATCAGAGCTACCTGGCCCGCAACCTGCTCGCCTTCTTCCGCCGTGATTACCGCCAGGTGGCGCAACTGCATATCCAGTCCGGCTGGGTGCCGCCAGATACCCGGGTCAACGAATTCGAAGCGGCCATCCGCACGGTCTGCGAGCCGATTTTCGAGAAGCCGCTGAAGGACATCTCCTTTGGCCACTTCCTGCTGCGACTGTTCCAGACCGCCCGTCGCTTCAACATGGAAGTGCAACCGCAATTGGTCCTGCTGCAGAAAACCCTGCTGAACGTGGAAGGTCTTGGCCGCCAGCTGTACCCGGACCTGGACCTGTGGAGCACTGCCCAGCCCTTCCTCGAAACCTGGATGCGCAAGCGGATTGGCCCGTCCGGGTTGATCAAGTCCCTGCAATCGCATTTACCGGCCTGGCTTGAGCAGTCCCCGGAAATGCCGCAGCTGATCCACGATACCCTCGTGCAGCTGCGCAGCTCCGGCCCCACGGAAGAGCAGAATCGCGCTACACTGGAACTGCTTCGGGAAAACCAGAAGCGGGCGGAGAAACGCTGGCGACGAACCCTTATTGCCGCAGCCCTGGTGGGCGGCGCCTGGGTCAGCGCCCATTACGAACTGCCCACCCTGGCCCAATCACTGCCCCCGTGGGGCTGGGCCATGCTCGCAGTGGCGGCCGGACTGGTCGCCCGGGGCGGTCGGTAACAATTTTTCAGGATTCACAGAAATGCAAGATTCATCACCTAAAGTCGACAACCCTGACTGGCTGGACGCCATCCGCTGGAATGCCGACGGGCTGGTTCCCGCCATCGCCCAGGACGCCGCCACCGGCGAGATCCTGATGATGGCCTGGATGAACCCGGAATCCCTGCGGCTAACCACCGAGGAAGGCCAGGCAGTCTACTGGTCGCGCTCGCGGGGCAAGCTCTGGCGCAAGGGCGAAACCTCGGGCCATCAGCAGGTGGTGCATGAAATACGCCTGGACTGTGATGAGGACGTGATTCTGCTGAAAGTGGAGCAAAAAGGCGGTATCGCTTGCCATACCGGAAGGCGCAGCTGTTTTTACCGGAAATTTGACGACGGCGCATGGGTTACCACCGCCCCCGTGGTGAAAGACCCGCATACCATCTATGGACCGATCAAAGGGAGCGAACAGAGTGAGTGACGTACTGGAACGACTTGCCCAGGTACTGGAAGCACGAAAAGAAGCAGATCCTGACAAGTCTTACGTTGCCAGCCTGCACGCCAAGGGTCTGAACAAGATTCTTGAAAAGGTGGGCGAGGAATGCACCGAAACCCTGTTGGCGGCCAAGGATGCCGAGCAGTCCGGCGATACCCGGGACGTGGTTTATGAGACGGCGGATCTGTGGTTTCACAGCATGGTCATGCTATCGAGCCTGGGTCTCGGCCCGAAAGAGGTGCTGGATGAGCTGGCCCGTCGCTTCGACCTGTCAGGACTTGAGGAAAAGGCGTCCCGGAGCGAGTAGTGCCATGGGAACCCTTACGGGGTTTCCGCTGCACCGGCCCGGTAACGTACAATGGCATGTAACAGCAACATTAGAGTGAGGATCCCGTGATGGGTATCAGTATCTGGCAACTTCTTATCGTACTCGGCATCGTTATCCTGTTGTTCGGAACCAAGAAGCTCCGCAACATTGGCAGCGATCTGGGCGGCGCTATCCGTGGCTTCAAGAAGTCCATGAACGACGAGGACAACAAGGCCTCCGATCAGGACTCCCTGGAAGACAAGGACAACAAGGAAGAGCCGGCAGCCCACCAGACCCGCCCGGAAGAGAAACCCCGGGACAAAACCACTGGCTGAGGCCGGGCTGAATGTTTGATATCGGCTTTGTCGAGCTGTTGATCTGTGGTGTGATCGCACTGCTGGTCCTTGGCCCTGAACGCCTGCCAACGGCAGCGCGGGCGGCTGGCCGCTGGATTGGCGGTGCCCGCCGCATGGTTAACCAGTTCACCTCGGAACTGGATCGCCAATTGAAAGCCGAAGAACTGCGTGAGGAGCTACGCAAAGCGGGGGATGTGGGCCTCGACGACGTCGAGAAGAGTGTTCGTGGCGCCCTTGATGAGGCCAAAAAATACGAACACATGATTCTGCCGGAGGATCGGGCAACCAAGCCCAGGCCAGCGCCCGCAACCCGCCGGACGGCCGAAACCAAGGCACCTGCGGAGCCTGCCCCACAACAAAGCCTGGAGCCGACACCCTCTACTGAGCAAACCACCAGCGAGCGTCATCCAGAACCCCATCCGGATCAGGAAAGCGCTTCGGATAATCGTTCATGACCAACAAGCCTGACGGCAACCACACCCCGGATTCATCAACGGCCCAGCCCGACATGCCCCTGATCGAGCATCTGCTGGAGCTGCGCAATCGCCTGTTGAAAATGGTGCTGGCGGTGGTGATCTGCTTCGCCGCGATCTATCCGTTCGCCAATGAACTTTACCTGCTGATGTCACAGCCCCTGCGGGAACTGCTTCCGGTTGGCCAGACCATGATCGCCACCGACATTACCTCGCCCTTTTTCGCGCCCCTGAAACTGGCGCTGGTACTGGCGGTGTTCGCCGCCATCCCGGTGATCCTCTACCAGATCTGGAGCTTCGTTGCCCCTGGCTTGTATGCCCATGAAAAGCGGCTGGCGTTTCCCCTGCTGTTCACGTCCGTAATCCTGTTCTATCTGGGCGCAGCCTTCGCCTACTTCGTGGTGTTTCCCCTGGTGTTCGGTTTCTTCACCGCCATCGGCCCCGAGGGCATCGTCGAACTACCGGACATCACCAGTTACCTCAATTTTGTGCTGAAAATGTTCTTCGCCTTTGGCGTGGCGTTCGAAATTCCCATTGCGACCATCCTGCTGGTGCTGACCGGCGCCACCACCCCCGCCGACCTGGCCGCCAAACGGCCCTATATTGTGGTCGCCTGCTTTGTGATCGGCATGCTGCTGACGCCTCCGGATATCATTTCCCAGACTTTGCTGGCCGTTCCCATGTGGTTGCTGTTCGAGATGGGCATCATCTTCAGCAAGCTTGCAGTGCGTAAAACAGACGACACAGAAACCGGTGAAGCGACGGACGAATGAACCTGGCACTGCTGTTTGAGGAAGACTTTGTTGCTGCAGACCGCGCCGTGCTGCGTGGTCGCCGGCTGTCACACCTCCATGAGGTTCTGAGGGTCGCCGAGGGCGATCTGATACCCGTGGGCAGAGTGAATGGTGATATCGGTACCGGTCGGGTGCTGAGCCTCACCGACGCGCAGGCAGACATTCTGGTGGAGCTGTCAGAGCCGCCGCCATCGCCACTGCCGTTGACGCTGATCCTCGCCATGCCCCGGCCGAAAATGTTCCGCCGTGTGCTGCAAACCTGCGCCACCCTGGGCGTGAAGGGCATCTGGCTGATCAACAGCTACAAGGTGGAAAAGAGTTTCTGGCAAACGCCCTGGCTGTCCGAAGGCAACCTGCGGGAGAACATGACCCTGGGACTCGAACAGGCGCGGGACACGGTCCTGCCAGAGGTGCACATTCGTCAGTTGTTCAAGCCATTTGTGGAGGATGAGCTACCGGCACTGCTACAGGGCAAACGGGCACTGGTGGCTCACCCGGGCACCGCAACCCCCTGCCCCACGCACCTGAACCGGCCCACCGCGCTCTGTGTTGGCCCGGAAGGGGGATTCACCCCCTACGAGGTCGGCAAGCTGGAAGAGGCCGGGTGCGAGAGCGTCCACCTTGGCCCGCGGATTCTGAGGGTGGAAACCGCGGTACCAGTGCTGGTCAGCCGCCTGTTCGACGCCTGCCGGTAAGTCAGGCAGAGCGCGCTTCCCACCATTTCAGCATCGGCGTGATGATCGCCACCAGCAAAGCCCCAACCAGGACACCGAACAGACCGTCCGCCAGGGTCGGAATCAGCACACCGGTCACACCGCTGAAGCCCTCAGCCAGATGATGAATGGCGTCATAGACCGGCGGCAAGCCATGGGTGAGAATGCCGCCGCCCACCAGGAACATGGCGATGGTGCCGAGAATAGACAGGGTTTTCATCATATAGGGCGCAAGCCAGAGAATGCCATTGCCCATCCACTGCGCGATGGCACTGTCTCTCTGGCTGAGATACAGGCCGCCATCATCCAGCTTCACGATACCCGCCACCAGGCCATACACACCCACCGTGATCATCACCGCCACAACGGTCAGTACCATAAACTGCATGCCAAATGTCTGGGTGGTAACAGTGCCCAGCGTGATCGCAATAATTTCCGCTGACAGGATAAAGTCTGTCCGTATCGCGCCCTTGATCTTGTCCTTCTCGACCGATTTCATATCGACATCAGGATTCTTCAGCGCTTCGTGGAGCTCGGCCTTGTGCTTGTCGTCTTCCTGCTTGTGCAGGAACTTGTGAGTCAGTTTCTCGAAGCCTTCGAAACAGAGGAAGGCACCGCCCAACATAAGCAGGGGCGTCACCAGCCAGGGCACGAAAAAGCTGATGGCCAGGGCTGCCGGCACCAGGATGGCCTTGTTGATCATTGAGCCCTTGGCGACCGCCCACACCACCGGCAGTTCCCGGGCCGGTTTTACGCCGGTGACCTGCTGGGCGTTGAGGGCAAGGTCGTCCCCCAGCACGCCGGCGGTTTTCTTGGTGGCGGCTTTGGTCATCAGGGCGACGTCATCCAGCACGGTGGCGATGTCGTCGATCAGTACAAGCAAACTGCTTCCAGCCATGACACGTTCCTATGTCGAGTCGTAAAAGGGTAAGGTTTAACGATCTTTCAGGCGTCCAGCCCCATGGCTTCAGCCGCAATCCGGTTCTTCACCGGCCCAAGCTGGTTCAGCCAGCGCATGCCGGTGTTGCGCAACCAGCGCACAGGCAGTTCATCGCGGGCAAACAGCTGCTTGAAGCCTTCCATGGCGGCCATCATGGTGAGGTTTTCACCCTTGCGGCGACGCTGGTAACGGCCGAGCACCAGGTCATCAGCCGCACCGAGGCCCGCCTTTCTTGCCCGAGCCAGCTCATCCAGCAACGCCCGCACATCGCCGTAGCCCAGGTTGGCGCCCTGTCCGGCCAGAGGGTGGATTGTGTGTGCCGCATCACCCACCAGGGCAAACCCGGAGGCAATATAGTCCTTGGCATGGCGCTGGCGCAATGGAAACGCGAAGCGGCGGGAAACGGACTCGACTGCACCCAGCTCCCGCTCAATCGCCCGTTCCAGCTCGCCAGCAAAGGTGTCATCGTCCAGCGCCATCAGGCGGCGGGCTTCTTCGGTATCCTGGGACCAGACAATCGAGCAGAAATGCTCATCCCCGCCGTCCGTCAGCAACGGCAGGAACGCCAGTGGCCCGGTGGGCGAGAATCGCTGCCAGGCGGTGAACCGGTGGCTCTGGCTGGTTTTGACGGTGCACACGATGGCCTGCTGGTCATAATCCCACTCGCGGGTGGGTAATCCCACCCACTGGCGCAGCCGGGAGTGGGCGCCGTCGGCCGCTACCACCAGATCCGCCGCCAGGACGCTGCCATTTTCAAGTTCGATGCCACGCAGACCTTCTGGCCGCCCCTCATCCTGCCACCAGCCAGTGACTTTCACGCCATCAATCAGCTCGACATCACTCTCAGCCAACGCCGCAAACAGCCCCCGCACTATGTGGCGGTTTTCAATGATGGTGCCGAGAGACCGGGCCTGCAGCTCTGCCGCTTCAAACTGGATGCGACCGGTCCCATCACCGTCCCATACGGTCATGGTCTGGTACGGGCAATGACGACCCGCCACGATGGCTTCCCAGACACCCAACTCTGCAAGCAGGCGTTGGCTGGCTACGGAAATCGCGCTGACCCGGGGTTCAAAATCATCCACCCCCTTCGCCGGGGCCGGAGCTTTCAGCAGGACCTGTCGCTCACTGCTTTCCACCAGCGCCACCCGCCAGCCCTGGCGCGACAGACCCAGCGCCAGAGCGGAGCCCACCATGCCGCCACCGACCACCAATATGTCGAACTTCCGTGGTTCACTCATGTTTTACGGACTCCCTGCTCGTCCGGGCCGGATGATCAATCACTGCGCGACGGCCGCCGATGCCCATGGCCTTGCGGGCAAACCAGCGCTTGGCGCCCGGCATCAGGTCCAGCCCCACCAGCCCGGCATCACGGGCGGCCGCCAATGGCGGCGGGGACTGGCCAAAAAATCGGATCAATGAATCCGAGAACTGAACCGTTTGCTGCCAGTCTTGATGATGAAGCCTCTGATAGCGCTTGAGAACACCCAGGTCACCAATGGGTGTCCCCTGCGCCACCGCCAGACGGAACTGTTCCACCAGCGTCATCAGCCCCCGCAGGGCCAGGTTGAAGCCCTGGCCGGCCACCGGGTGCAGGGCATGGGCGGCATTGCCCACCAAAGCGACGCCGGGGCGAACCGGCTCATCCACGGTGGTCAGTTTCAGGGGGTAGTGGTTGCAGGCGCCAATTCGGGTGAACCGCCCCAAACGCCAGCCAAAACGTTCCTGTAGCTGCCGGCACCTGTCGTCATCAGGCAGGGCCAGGAGCTCTTCAAGCGCCTCGTCCGTCAGGGTCCACACCAGGGCCGACTGGTGGCCGGCACGGGACGGTGAGCCGTGGGGCAACAGCGCCATGGGGCCGGCGTCAGTGAAACGCTCGAAGGCGGTATAACGGTGACTCTCCGCAGTGGAGACGTTGGCGATCAGGGCATTCTGGCCGTAATCGTGCGTGCGGACCTGGAACCCGAGGGTTTCCCGCAGGCCGGAGCGACCGCCATCGGCCACCACCAGGCACTGGGCGGTCAGCTCACGGGTATCTTCGCCGGATTTTACCGATACCCTGACGCCCTCCGGCAGCGGCGTCATATCCACCACCTCGGCGGGCGCTTCCCATTGCACATGGGTTTCCAGCAGCTCCCGCATCAGGCACAGGCCCATCCAGCGGTTGTCGGCCACATAGCCAAGGGCGGCCTGATCATGCTCGGCGGCATGCAGGCGGGTGGCGCCAAAACGCCCACGATCGGACACATGGATGTGTTCAATGGGCGAGGCATATTCCGACAGCCGCGACCACAACCCCAGTTCCTCAAAGATCAGCCGGGAACCCCAGGCCAGCGCGGTGGAGCGGGCGTCGTAACTGGGCTGGTAGCTGTCCGGCAATGCCTCCGGAGACAGCGGAAAGGCCTCCACGACGGTCACCCGCAACGAGGGCACGACCTTCGCCAGCGCGAGCGCCAGGGTTGCACCGGCAAGGCCGCCGCCGGCAATGATCAGATCGGTATCAGGCCTGGTCACCGGGTCAATCCGCCATCAGTGCTTCAATATCGGCGATGGTCTTGGGCACGGCCTCTGTCAGTACGCGACAACCTTCTTTGGTGACCACCACATCGTCTTCAATACGGATGCCAATGCCCCGCCACTTTTCATCAACATCGGTGTTGTCCGGCGCGATATACAAACCGGGCTCCACCGTCAGCGTCATGCCCGGCTCCAACTGACGCCAGGCGTCGCCTACCTTGTAGTCACCGACATCGTGCACATCCAGCCCCAGCCAGTGGCCGGTACGGTGCATGAAGAAGGGCTTGTAGGCTTCCTGTTCAATGGCATCGTCAACAGAACCGGACAACATACCAAGATCAATCAACCCCTGGGTCAACACCCGCAGGGCCGCTTCGTGGGGGTGGTTCCAGTGATTGCCGGGGCGCACAGCTTCAATCGCCGCGTACTGCGCAGACAGCACCACCTCATACACCGCCTTCTGCTCGGCGCTGAAGCGACCGCTGACCGGGAAGGTGCGGGTGATATCCGAGGCATAGCAATCCACTTCACAGCCTGCGTCGATCAGCACCAGGTCGCCGTCGTTCAACGGCGCGCCATTTTCGATGTAGTGCAGGATACAGCCATTGGCACCGGAGCCGACGATAGACGGATACGCTGTGGAACGGGCACCATGATCCATGAAAGTATGAATCAGTTCCGCCTCCAGGTTGTATTCGTAACCGCCCTTGCGAGCCCGTTTCATGGCACGGCAATGGGCCTTGGCGCTGATCTCGCCCGCTTTCGCCATCACCTTGATTTCATTGGCGCTCTTGTACAGACGCAAGTCGTGGAGCAAGTGCTCCAGGGCGACAAATTCTCCCGGGGGATGGGCACCGGCGCGCACCTTGCTGCGAATCACCTTGACCCAGTCCATGACCCGCGCGTCAAAATTGTGATCCTTGCCCAGCGGGTAATAGACCCGGCTGCGACCTTCGATCATGCCCGGAAGGATGTCGTCAATGTCGGAAATCGGGAAGGCATCGTCCAGCCCGAACTTCTCAATCGCCCCTTCGGGCCCCGCCAGGAAACCGTCCCATAATTCCTTCTCGGGATTGCGCTCCTTGCAGAACAACACCGACTCCCCGTGCTCACGCCCGGGGATCAGTACCAGCACCGCTTCCGGCTCGCCAAATCCGGACAGGTACTGAAAGTCACTGTCCTGACGAAACGGGTGGAGCACGTCGCGGTTGCGAACACATTCCGGAGCCGCCGGCACAATTGCAATGCTGTCCGGAGCCATCAGCTCCATCAGTTTGCGACGACGATCGGCAAATTCTTTAACGGGTATCATTGACGGCATAACCTCTCCCGCAGGCACGTACCTGCTCAGTGCAGTGTCGGAGTATCCGTGGCCGGCTTTTCTGGCGGGTTGAATTCGGTGAACACCGCCAGCGCCCCCAGGCGCACATATTCCACAATTTCCATCAGTTGCTGTTCGCTTTCATCGTCCGCCTCTTCCTCCTCGGACACCTGACTGATGGCCACCATATCCTCAATCAGCTCACGGATCTCGTCCGGGGCCTGACCCAGGGATTGTCCCGCGGACAGCGCCATGCCCTCCAGAAAACCGCGCACCCAGGAGGTCAGCGCTTCCAGACGCTGATCAATGGCATAGTCATCGTCCGGCAGCAGCGGATGAAAACTCATGTCCGTCGCTTTCAGCAAGGCCAGGGTCTGGTCGTAGGCGGCCTGCATGAAATCCTTCAGGTCCGCAGACTCTTCGGCGGCGCTATCCGGCAGCCCCATGTGTTCGCAGACCATGGCCAACCACTCTGATTCATCTATCCGGGCGCCGGCGGCCAGCCGTCCACAAAGGACGCCATGAAGTTCGGAAGGGTGACTGAAGGCTTTGTGCGCGGTAAAGATGTTGGCCCAACGCTCGAACGCGGCGGCGCGGGCGGCACCTGAGGTGTCGGTTTCTGACATGAAACGGAACGGTCCTGTATCACTGGATTTAGGGGTCTATCCTAGCATCCGGGCGCGTGGAAGACACTCGCCCTCTTGATTCAGACCGCCAGATGATCAATTATGTTATAACATATCAAAATCAGCGGAATCAGACGCCATGAAGACCAGCCCCAGACAAACCCTTTCCAGAACAGCCCTGAGCCTTGGTATGACCGCGCTACTGGCGACAGGCACAGCCGTCGCCGGCGACAATCCGGGCGCTCACCGTCATGGCTATGGGCAACTGCAAATGGCGGTTCAGGGAGGAAGTATTGATCTGCTTTTTACCTCTCCGGCCTACAACCTCGCCGGTTTTGAGCGACAGGCCCAAACCCCGGAAGAAGAGGCCAGGCTGGCAGAGATTGCGGACTGGCTGAGCAACAACCCACTGATCGATACGGCCCCAGGCTCCTGCGTCGTCATGGCCGGTTCGGTTCACCATAGCGGGCCTGCCGGGCAACCTGACAAGGACCATCACCACGAAGACGAGCATCACCATGATGACGACCATCACCATGATGACGACCATCACCATGAGTCGGAGGACGAAGGCCATCGCGAGTATGAAGTCTCTCAGCAGCTGGAATGCCAGGCTCTGACAGCCGGCCAGGCGTTCTCAAGCCCGCTGAAAGTCAGGTTCCCGAACCTTGAGGTGCTGACGGTGGAATGGGTGGGCCCAGCCGGACAAGGCAGCACACGGCTTGGCGAGGGCGAACCCACATTCCAGTTGGGTGACTAAGGCCGGTATACCGGCCTTACTGCTGGTACCGCTCCACCTTCTCGGCGACCACGGAGTAGGACGATTTGGCAATATCGTTCTCGGTACTCTCGACAACCAGAGTGCCCTCGACCCAGACCGGATCGTAAAGCGCCTCGAGGGTAAAGCCCTCTTTGTACTTTACGTGGATGATCTGGTTCGGGGGCGGCGGCGGAACGTGGATACAGGCACCGTAATACGGCACCAGGAAGAACTCGAGAATACGCATGTCTTCGGTGGTTTTCAGGGGCACCACAAAGCCGGGAATTTTTCCGGACACCCCATCCATGCCGGGCACCACACGACCGGTCATGATCTCGTCCGGCAGCGTAGGCGGGCCATCTCCCTCATGGACGATTTCTGGCATACTCTCCAGCAAATTCAGATCTTCTTCCGGCATCAGTTCCAGCCAGTCAATTTCCCGGTCGGCCGCCGTGGCGACACCCAGGAATGCCGCCAGACAAATGGTGACAGCGCCCCGAAGCAAACGACGGGAATACACAGAGAAGATTGAAGACATGCGTGAAGCCGAAAACATAAAACGCCTACCTATGAGTTTGTGGGCAAATCATACACCGAATCAGCGCCAGCGCACATGACCAACCAGACATCCAGACAGAGCAAGAGTTCCGCAACCGCCGAGCAGGCCGTCACCACACGCAGCCTGTGCTATCAGTGGCCCCACAGCAACGTCGCGCTGCAATTTCCGGACATCACCCTTGAACGCGGTGAGCACCTGTTCATCAAGGGGCCCAGCGGCAGCGGCAAAAGCACACTCCTGAGCCTGCTGGCCGGCATGTTACGGCCGACTTCCGGCTCGGTTTCACTGCTGGGCGAGGACATTACGCCCTTTTCCAATGGGCAACGGGACCGTTTTCGTGCCGACCACATGGGCGTTATTTTCCAGCAGTTCAACCTGGTGCCCTACCTCACGACTCTGGGCAATGTCACCCTGCCATGTCGTCTGTCCACCAAGCGGCACCAACTCGCCAAACCGGAACCCTCGCAGGAAGCCGAGGAACTGCTGGCTGAACTGGCCATTCCGCACAGCCATTGGCACCAGCCGGTCACCCGCCTCAGTGTGGGCCAGCAACAACGGGTAGCTGCCGCCCGTGCCCTGATTGGCCACCCCGAGCTGATCCTTGCCGACGAACCCACCTCGGCACTGGATACCGACAACCGCGACCGGTTTATCGAACTGCTTCTGACCCTGGGGCAAAGAGCAGGCTCCTCGGTGATTTTTGTCAGCCACGACCAGGGCCTGGCCACGCATTTTGACCACGAACTCTTCCTGGAGGCGCACCCATGAAGGCCCGCCTTGCATTTTCCCTGGCCTGGGCCAGCCTGTGGCACCGGCGCCGCGTGCTCGCGCTGGTAACATTGACCCTGACCCTCAGCGTGACACTGTTGCTGGGCGTTCAGTACCTGCGTACCGAAGTCCGCCAGTCGTTCACCAACACCATCTCGGGAACCGACCTGATCGTCGGCGCCCGCAGCGGGCAATTGAACCTGTTGCTGTATACCGTGTTCCACATCGGCGATGCCACCAACAACATTCGCTGGCCCACCTATCAGGGGCTGACGGAGGACAGTCGCATCGACTGGGTAGTGCCTCTGTCCCTCGGTGACAGTTATCGCGGCCACCGGGTCGTTGCCACCGACGCCGGCTTTGTCGAGCACTTCCGGTTCGGCCGGGATCAGTCCCTCACGCTGAGCGGCGGGCATTGGTTTGAGGATGTCTTCGACGTTGTGCTTGGGGCGGAGGTAGCCCGTAAACACGGGCACGCCCTGGGGGACAAACTGATCCTGTCCCACGGCGGCGGTAGCACCAGCTTCTCCAACCACAAGGACACGCCCTTTACCGTCACCGGCGTTCTGGCGCCCACAGGGACACCGGTGGATCAGGCGGTCTACATCAGCCTGGAAGGCATGGAAGCCATGCACATCGGCTGGGAATCCGGGGTGGCGATCCCGGGACGAACGGTATCGCCGGAGCAGGCCAGGAAGCGCGACCTGACCCCCGATGCCATCACCGCGGCGCTGGTGGGTATCGAGCGCAAAGTGATGACGTTCCAGGTGCAGCGCCAGATCAACGAATCCCGGGAAGAGCCCTTGTCCGCCGTGCTGCCGGGGGTTGCCCTGAGTGAGCTCTGGCGCATCATGGGGCAGTTTGAGCGCGCGCTGCTGGGCATTACCGGCTTTGTGGTGGTGATCAGCCTGATTGGACTGGTCGCCGTGCTGCTGACGCTCCAGGCCCAGCGCAGCCGTGAAATTGCCATTCTCCGTGCCACCGGCGCCTCTCCGGGGCTGGTCGCCGCACTGCACGTGATCGAATGTCTTTTCCTCGCCGCCATTGCCTGCCTGCTGGCCGTACTGCTCGGTACCGGGGGGCTGGTGTTGCTCAGCCCCTGGCTGCTGGAACAATACGGGATACAGATCAGCCTGCGCCCCCTGGCGGCGCCGGAGTGGATTATTCTCGCCAGCGTACCGGTCACAGCGGCGCTGGTGGGCCTGATCCCCGCGCTGCAGGCGTGGCGTCAGAGCCGACGGCAGGGGCTCAGTCACAACTCGGAAGAGTGACAGTTGTCACTCTTCCGAGGCCATGACAACCCTGTAAATTGACCGGGTTGCAGTCCACACTTATAGTTACTTGCATCTATAACCACAGGCGTTGACGCAATCATGGAACAGTCCGAACTACAGGCATTGGCGGACAAACTGGACAAGCTCATTGAACGCTGCCACAAACTGGAACGGGATAATGCTGCACTGCGGGAGTTGCAGGATGACTGGAACCGGGAACGCGCGCAGTTAATGCACAAGAACGATCTTGCCAAAAACAAGATCGAAGCCATGATTGGCCGCCTACGGGCCCTGGAGCACCACTAAATGGCAAAACAGCAGCCCACCACCGTTGAAGTAAAAATCCTCGACAAGGAATATCTGGTTGCCTGCCCAGAGGACGCTCGCGAAGCGCTGGTTCAATCTGCCCACCACCTGGACAGCAAAATGCGGGAGATCCGCGCCAGCGGCAAAGTATTCGGTACCGAGCGTATTGCCGTCATGGCAGCCCTGAACATCACCCACGATTTGCTCGAGCGCGACACCATGTCCGACACCGCCAGCTCTATCCTGGAGGCCATGGACAACAAACTTGATTCTGCCCTGGGAGAATCCTCCGGCCAATAGACCTGTGTCTCCTGTTCGGATTCAGGTGTTGCAATCGGCCCCGCTGATGCCCGTATAATGGTGTTAACTTCCTGGGCTGTTCGCAGGTCGGATACGTCCTCGAGCCGATGCGCACTACCCAGGTGGCTACTTCAGGGCATTGTGAGCACGTCCCCCGAGGGGGAAAGCCTAATATGTCACAGCGGCCACCGACCTTGAACTTTGGGTTCAAGGGCCACATCCGATAAACGGCAGCTCGGGAAGCTTTTCTTTGAGGGATCTGATGCAAATCACTGACACAAAGGAACGTTACGGATTCATCACCCGCTTGCTGCACTGGGGCATGGCCCTGCTCCTGCTCTGGCAGTTTCTATCGGCGGGCGCGCACCTCCTGCTTAGTGACACTCCAGTCGAAGAATTTTTCTGGGCGACCCACAAACCTCTCGGGTTTCTCCTCCTTATCCTGATCTTTATCCGCAGTTTGTGGGCACTGGCAAACCTTTCACGACGACCACCTTCCGTGAACAGGGTGGCAACCCTCGGTCATGTAGCGCTCTATGGACTGATCTTTCTGATTCCCTCCCTTGCCCTGCTACGCCAGTATGGCTCCGGCGAGGCGTTCGAGCCTTTGGGCATTGCGCTTTTCAGCGGGTTCGAAGGGGATGAGATCGCCTGGATGGTGCTGCCAGCGAATTTGCTCCATAGCTGGTTTGGGTGGGCGTTGCTGCTCATTATCATCGGACACGTTTTCATGGCATTCCAGCACAGACGTCAGCCGGGCCATGTCGATGTCCTGCCACGCATGAAGTAGCATCCATTACAAGTCAGCCCTATGTCGCAATCGGAAAACGGCCGGACGGCCCCAGATCGGTGAACCCGTGTCTGCAAGTGTGAGTAACTGCTAGAATTTACCACGACGTCTGATCCGTGCCTGGATTCAGAAGACATCAACACGGCAGCCCGGGAAGCGTATTTTGAGCCAGTTCATTGCCCCCCAACCGTTCGAAGCACACCCTGACAAGCGGTCCCGCAGCGCCCTGCGCAAAGAACTTCGGCGAAAGCGACGGTCACTCACCCCGGAGCAACAGCAGCAAGCCGCTGAAAACCTCGCTCTGAACCTTCTCGGCAACCCGGATCTGCACCGGGCAAGACACATCGCGCTGTATCTGCCCAACGACGGCGAAATTGATCCACACATCTACCTGTCGGTAGCTCGACGCAAAGGCATTCGCTTCTACTTACCGGTGCTACACCCGATCCATCACGGCAAACTGGTGTTCAGTCCCTATGACGATGGCGTGCAACTGGTCAGCAACCGTTTCGGCATCCCGGAACCCCCTTTCCACAAGGGCCTCAGGCGTCCGGCGTGGGCGCTGGATGCGGTTCTGTTTCCATTGGTGGGATTCGATGAATCAGGCGGGCGATTGGGTATGGGGGGAGGTTTCTATGACCGGACATTCGCGTTCACCAGGATTCGCCCCCGGCTGGCGCCCAAGCTGATCGGCATTGCCCATGACTTTCAGAAGGTGCAGGAGTTGCCCGTCGAACCGTGGGACGTGCCATTGCACAGTATTGTCACGGACCGGCGCTGTTACCGGGTTGCTTAGCGGTTATCGCCACGGGCAACGGGTACCAATACGGCTTCGCTGGCGATCGCGCGAGCATTGGCCCCCTGCTTTTCTTCGGAGGCCTGCAGCGAAGTGAAGCCGGTGATCACAAGGCCAACAGCGAAAATCAGCACTAGTGCCCTCAGGATGTCAGGTTTGCGTTCCATGATGCGTTTCTCCAACTCCCGAAAGGGTAAAAACTCGTTAAATCAGTGAGCTATTATTGTTTTTTAAGAATTAGACGAAAGACTAACACGCATCTTGATTTTTACAATTTTTGACAGATTAAAATTTTGTAAGGCCAACAAATATCAAGCTCTGACGGAACCGGGCCGTGGG